>JBGSLA010000001.1:0-17045 GCA_041740935.1 Desulfobaccales bacterium
CAGGCCTCGCCGCCCCCCACCACCCCGGCGGGCGCGCCGCCCATGGGCACTGAGCCCCGGATTTCCAGATATTGGGGCAGCCCCGGGGTGGCCCCGAAGGTGTCACTGGCCCTTACCGCATAGCCGTCCATGGAGGCCCGCCGGAAAGAGGGCACCTCCTCCGGCGCGGCCAGGTCCTGGGCGGCCACCCGCCCGCCGGCCTCCTCCAGGGCCACCTCCTCCACCCCCACCGGGGCGAAGCGGGGAAAGAGGGCCAGGACTTCTTGGCGGGTTTGCAGACGGAAAAAATCGAGAGTCATGGATATTGCTCTTTTTTAATAGGCCGCGCCCGGCGAACCATCAATATTCTGTTCCAAAATTCCAAGGAAGCACAGGCTAGACGCCTGTGCCACCAGGCTTTTCCACAGGCGGGAGGCGAGTCGCTTTCCGGCCCTGCGGCCTGAGCAACTATCCTGAAATTTTCATGGCCAAAACTGGCCGCCCCGGGGGATGAAAAAATGTGGAACCGCCGCCCTCGGCGGTTCTTTAACAGAGCAGGCGAGGGCGCCTGCTCGACATGTTCCCGAGGTTTTTCAGGGTATAAGTTCAATTGCCTCTTTGCCTCCCCAATCTTAACCGGAAACCGAAAATCAAAAACAATATCAGAATAGCACCCTGGTCATTTTTCCGGAAAAAAAAATGGCCTCCTGCCGGAGAGGGAAGGATGCCGGGAAGGGGAAGGGGAGGGGGCTGAAGCATGGCTTTCCAGCCCCCTTGGCGTCGGTTGGTTTACCCCAGGATGGCCTTCAGGTCCTCATCCGGGGTGGTGATGGGCTTGAGGTCGAAATTTTTCACCAGCACGTCCAGGACGTTGGGGGTGACAAAGGCCGGCAGGCTGGGACCCAGGCGAATGTTTTTAATCCCCAGGTACAGGAGCGTCAGGAGAATGGCTACCGCCTTTTGTTCGTACCAGGAACAGATGATGGACAAGGGCAGGTCGTTCACTCCCACCCCGAAGGCGTTGGCCAGGCCCACAGCGATTTGGACGGCCGAGTAGGCGTCGTTGCACTGCCCCACGTCCAACAGGCGCGGGATGCCGCCGATGTCGCCCAATTCCTTGTCGAAAAAGCGGAACTTGCCGCAGGCCAGGGTGAGGATCACGGTGTCCTGGGGGGTTTTTTCCACGAATTCGGTATAGTAGCTCCGCCCCGGCTTGGCGCCGTCGCAGCCGCCCACCAGGAAGAAGTGCTTGATGGCCCCGGACTTCACCGCGTCGATGACCTTGTCGGCCACCCCCAGGACGGTATTCCGGGCGAAGCCCACCAGGACCTGCTTGCCGTTGCTGTCTTCCGCAAAACCGGGCATTTCCAGGGCCTTTTGAATCACCGGGGCGAAATTCAGATCCGGGATATGTTTGATGCCGGGCCAGCCCACCAGGCCCCGGGTGAAAATGCGGTCAGAATAAGACTCCGCCGGCTTCTGGATGCAGTTGGTGGTCATGACGATGGGCCCGGGGAAGTTGGGAAATTCCTTGATCTGGTTCTGCCAGGCGGTGCCGTAGTGGCCGTAGAAATGGGGGTACTTTTTCAACTCCGGATAGCCGTGGCAGGGGAGCATCTCGCCGTGGGTATAGACATAAATGCCCTGGCCTTCGCTCTGCTTGAGGATTTCCTCGAGGTCCAGCAAATCGTGGCCGGAGACCAGGATGGCCTTGCCCTTTTTGTGGCCCAGGGGCACGGGGGTGGGCGTTGGGTGGCCGTAGCGCCCAGTGTTGCCGGCGTCCAGAAGCTCCATGGCCCGCAGGTTGATTTCGCCGCACTTTAAGACCAGAGGCAGCAAATCCGGCACGCCCAGGTTGGGGTCGGCGGTGGCGGCCAGGCCCTCATGGACAAAGGCGTAGACCTTGTCGTCCTCCTGGCCCAGGATCTGGGCGTGGTCGGCGTAGGCGGCCACCCCTTTGAGGCCGAACAGCAGGATGTGCTTGAGGGACAGGGCGTCGGCGTCCGGCGCCGGGTAGGACTTGAGGCCGTGGACTTCGCCCTGGGCCACTAACTCCTCCACCGTGCCTTTAGGCTGGAAGGTGGCCGGTCCGGCGGGGAAATCGGCCTGGCCCCCGGCGGCCTTGACCCTGGCCTGGAGCTGTTCCCGGAGCGCCACGGTGCGGTTGATCAAGTCCACGAAGCGCTGGGGATCGAAGTCCACGTTGGTGAGGGTGGAAAAGGTGGCCTCACCGGTGAAGACATTGACTTCCCGGTCGCTGACGCCGCTCTTCCGGCCGGCTACGGCCACCTGGGACAGCCCCTGCAGGGCGTAAATCAACAGGTCCTGGAGCGCCGCCACCTCGGGGTTTTTGCCGCATACTCCCAGGACGCTGCAGCCTTCGCCCTTGGCCGCCTGCTCGCATTGATAACAAAACATGGGATATCCTCCTGACTATTAGTTGTACGGTTGGAAATCTGGCGCCCCGGCAACCCGGGTGATCGGGCTCGCCGGTTGGTTGTGTTTAAGATAAGGGTTTTTTTCTGCCGGTGTTTGACTTAAGCCAAAAACGTTAATTTTTTTAAAATACTTAATTTTTTTAAAAATATCCGGGCCTGGCAAGGACCCCTTTAAGTTTTCCCCTGGTTTGCCGACAACGCCAAAGAGGGCTGCATGAAGGCTTGTTGGAGATACTGGGGGTTCGGGCTGGCCCTGGGGAGCATTGTGCTTTTCGGCTTGGGGGCAGGTTCGGTCCAGGCGGACGGCATGGACCGGAAAAGGCCACGGGGCACAGATTTTCAGGTGTTCCAGGTGGAATTGAACGCCGGCGGTGCGTTCAAGTTTTACGCCAACAGCGAGGATATTCTGCGCTCCGGGGACTTCGAGCAGGCCTTCTCCCGGTATTTATTTTTGGCTTCCCATATCCGGGGCCAGTCCCTGTATACCGGCCTGGCCGCGTCGGTGAACCGCCGCCTGCACTTCCTCCGGGGCCAGTTGGGCCTGGGGGAGGAGTCCCTGCGGTTCGCCAGGACCACCAGACACCTCCCGCCTCCGCCCCCCCCGCCCAAACCTGAGCCCAAACCCGAGGCCAAGCCGGCCCCGGAGGCCAAGCCCGCCGAGGAGAAGGAATATACTCAGCCGCCTGCCCCTCCAGATCAACCCCCCATCGTCCCGCCTGGGGCCAAGCCCGGGGAAATGGTCATCCCGCCGGTGATTCTGGATGGGAATCTGCCCCCCCCGGGCAAGCCGGAGGGCACGCCTGCCCAGGACACCGCCAAGGCCGAGAAAGCCGGGGAGCAATCCGAGGCCAAGGTCGAGAAGGCCCTGGAACAGCCCCCGCCCCCCGGCGCCTGGGAAAAAGTCAAACGCCGCCTGAAGTTCTGGTGAGCCGACCAAGGCCCGGGGGAAGCCGACGCCGACGCTTATTTCTTATAAAACCTCGGCACGAACAAGATGATTACCGTGTAAATCTCCAATCGTCCCAGAAGCATGTCCAGGGAAAGAACCCACTTGGCGAACACCGGCATGCCGGCGTAATTGTCCATGGGCCCGACCTCGCCCAGGCCCGGGCCCACATTGCCTATACAGGCGAGGACCGAGGAGATGGTGGTGACCAGGTCCACGCCCGCGGCGGCTACCAGAAACATGGAGACCGCGGCCAGCCCCAAGTAGAGGAAGATAAACCCGGCGATGCTGGCAAAAATTTCCGGAGGCACCGCCTGGTCTCCCAGCTTCAGGCGCACCACCGCCCGGGGGTGGATGAGGCGGATAAGCTCCCGGTAGCCGTGTTTGAGGACCACCATGATGCGCATGCATTTGACCGAACCGCCGGTGGACCCCACCGAGGCCCCGATCACCATGCACATCAGGAGAAGGCAGAGGGACAGAGGGGGCCAAAGCTCAAAGTTGGCGGTGGCGAAACCGGTGGTGGTGGTGATGGAGGCCACGGTAAAGGCCGCGTATTGCAGGGCTTGCCCCAGGGAGCCATGCGCCTGGCCGACACAGTTGATGGTGATGATCAGGGTGATGAGCAGCCAAAATCCCATAAAAAACCGGAACTCCGGGTCCCGCCACATGGCCAGGGGTTTTCCCCGGGCAAATTGGAAGTGCAGGGCGAAATTGATGCCGCCCAGCAGCATGAAGATGGTCACCACCACATCGATATAGAGGCTCTGGTAATAGCCGATGGAGGCGTTTTTGGTGGAGAAGCCCCCGGTGGCCAGGGTCCCGAAGGTGTGGCAGAGGGAGTCCAGAAGATTCATGCCCCCTGCCAGCAAGAGGAGGGCTTCGGCCACCGTGAAGGCCAGATACACCTTCCAGAGGATCATGGCGGTGTCTTTGAGGCGGGGCTTGAGTTTGTCCACCACCGGGCCGGGCACTTCGGCCTTGTAAAGCTGCATGCCGCCCACCCCCAGGAAGGGCAGGATGGCCAGACCCAGGACGACGATGCCCAGACCGCCCAGCCAGTGGGTCAGGCTGCGCCAGAAAAGGATGCCGGGGGCCACGATTTCCACATCCCGGATAACCGAAGCCCCGGTGGTGGTAAAGCCGGAGGTGGTCTCGAAAATGCAGTCCACCAGGTGGGGCAGGACCCCGGAGAGATAAAACGGCAGGCCGCCGAAGAGGCTGGCCGCCACCCACCCCAGGGTGGTGATGGCCATGCCTTCCCTATGGCTGATGGCCCCTTTGACCCGGCCCCGGCGGAAAGCCAGGTATAGGACCAGGCCCACCCCCACGGTGATGGCCGCGGACAGCAGGAGCGGCTGGGCGCTGCCATCCCGGTAGTAGAGGGAAAACCCCACGGGGACGATCATGCACAGGCCGATGCAGATGATCAGGGACCCCAGGATGTGGAACATGAAAGGCCAGCGGATCATGGCAGGCTCACCGGGTGCCCATGAGGGCCTGTTCCACCAGGGGGACGACGGCCCGGGTGGAGATGATCAGCACCCGGTCCCCCGGCTCAATAACCGTATCGCCCCCGGGGATGATAACTTCATCCCCCCGAAAGACGCAGAGAAACAGGGCCTCTTTGGGAAACCGTAAATCCTTTAAAGGTTTGCCGACAATACCGGAGGTGGCCAGGGCCTCGGCCTCCAGGACCTCGGCGGCCTTGCCCCTGATGGTGACCGTGGAGATGACCTTGCCCCGCCGCATATAAGGGAAAAGGGTGTTGATGGCCGACAGTCGGGGGCTGACGATGTGGTCAATGCCGATGGACTGAACCAGGGGAATATAGGGCACCTTGTTGACCCGGGCGATGGTCTTTTTGGCGCCCAGGCGCTTGGCGAGCAAACAGGAGAGGATGTTCATCTCCTCGTCCCAGGTCACTGCCACCACCATGTCCATGTGACCGATGTTTTCCTGCTCCAGGAACTTCTGGTCAGTGGCGAACCCCTGGAGCACGATGGCGCGGTTGAGCTTGCCGGAGATCATCTGGCAACGCTGGGGGTCTTTTTCGATGAGCTTGACGTTCAAGCGCCGGGATTCCAGTTCTTTGGCCAGCGGTAAGCCGATATTGCCGCCGCCTACCACCAGGATGTTTTTCAAAGGCGTGGAGTGTTTGCCGAACAGGCGCAGTATGGCCTCGATGTCCTGGCTGTGGCAGACAAAATAGACAAAATCGCCGGCCTGCAAGGTATCCCTCCCCTTGGGGATGATCAGGGCTTCATCCCGCACCAGGGCCGCGATGATCATGCGGTGCCTCTCGATCTTTTCCGGGAGCTCCGTGAGCTTCAGGCCGTTCAGGGGACTGTCGGCCGGCAGGTGTTTGCCGAGCATCTTCAGACGGCCGCCCATGAAGTCGTTGACCTCTTCCACATCCGGGGCGCTCATGATGCGCAAGATGGAATTGACCACTTCCCTTTCAGGGTTGATAACCAGGCCGATGTTCAGAATGTCCCGGCCCAGGGCCTCCCGGTAATGTATGTAGTCCGGGTTGCGGATCAGCGCCACTTTCTGGATCGGGGGGGCGATGATGTTGGCGAAAAAGCAGGCCACGAGGTTTACTTCATCACTGTCGGTGACCGCCAGCAGAATATCGGCCTGTTTCAGGCCGGATTCCTCCAGCACCCTGGGGTTGGAGCCGGAGCCCAGTAAAATCTGCACATCCAGATGATCGCTGATACTCCTGAGGGCCTCCGGGTTGATGTCGAGAACCACGACTTCCTTTTTTTCCTGGGCCAGCCACTCGGCAAAATGGTAGCCCACTTCGCCCGCGCCGATAATAATAATTTTCACCGGGAACCTCGTCTGGCAAGAATAAAACCTTTTAGCATTCCAAGCGGTTTCTAGTTTTATCAGTTTCGTTATTTATGATAAATATCTAATGCAAAAGTGGGTTTTTTTTTGAGGTTCATTCTGAACTTTTTTAACTTTTCCCGCCGTGTCTAAAGAACCCCTTATCTGGCGGTTACTGCCCGCGGCCAAGCTGCCCCAGACCCTGTTGATCGGGGGATTTGCCGGGATCATCCTGGTGGGGACCCTGCTCCTGCTGTTGCCCTGGTCCCAAACCAGGGGTGAAGTGGGGTTCATCGATGCCCTGTTTACCTCCACCTCGGCGGTGTGCGTCACCGGTCTCATCGTGGTGGACACCCCCACGGCCTATACCCGGTTCGGGCAAGTGGTGATTGTCGGCCTGATCCAGGTGGGGGGGTTGGGCATCATGACCTTTGCGGCCCTGGCCTATCTCATGCTGGGCCGGCGCCTGTCCCTGGCCTCCCAGGCGGCCCTCCAGGACGCCTTCTTTCAACGGGACCTGGGCGTCGAATTTAAAAAGAAATTTTTTCAGATTCTGCTCATCACCGCCAGCCTCGAATTGGCAGGAATGCTGGCCATGTTTGTGGACCTGGCCTGGCGCCGGGTGCCGGCGGGGCAGGCCCTGTTTTCCGCCTTTTTTCACTCCATCTCGGCCTTTTGCAATGCCGGTTTTTCCGTTTATACGGATAATTTGGTGGGTTTGCGGGACAGCCCGGTGATCATGGCCACCATCATGCTGCTCATCGTCCTGGGCGGCCTGGGCCACATGGTGCTGTCAGAAATCTGGCATCTGCGCAAAAACCTGCTGCCCCGGTCCAAACCCGCCGGTCCCCACCCCCTGTCCACCCATTCCCGGGTGGTCCTAAGGACCAGTCTGGCCTTAATTGTCATCGGCTGCCTGGGTTTGCTCATCCTGGGTTTGACCAGGCTGGAAACCACCTGGGGCGCGAAAATGGCCAACGCCCTGTTTCAATCGGTCACCGCCCGCACCGCCGGTTTCAACACCATCGACCTCGGGCTCATGCCCCTGGGCTCTCTGTTGCTCCTCACCCTGCTGATGTTTATCGGGGGCTCGCCAGGGTCCTGCGCCGGCGGGGTCAAAACCACGGCGCTGGTCATTACCCTGGCGGAGTTCAGGGCCAAACTCCGGGGCTCCGATCAGGTGGTCATCATGGAACGCCGGGTGCCTAAGACTATTTTGGACCGCACCCTGGTGTTGATCCGGATGTCGGTCTTATGGAACCTGCTGGGCCTGCTGTTGCTGCTCTATACCGAAACCGGCCAACCCGGGGTGGGCTTCCACGATGTCCTGTTCGAGCAGATTTCGGCCTTCGGCACGGTGGGGCTGTCCACCGGGTTGACCGGCAAGCTGACCGCTTTCGGCCGCCTGTGGATCACCGCCACCATGTTTGTGGGCCGGCTGGGGCCCTTGACCATCGCCCTGGGAGTTCTCCCGTCGATGCCCACGCATATCAAATATCCCGAAGACAGGATTATGATCGGATGAAAGAAAAAAAGCTCGTCGTCGTCATCGGTTTGGGGGAATTCGGCCTGGAGTTGGCCCGGCAATTGGCCAAGGAATGCGAAGTCCTGGCCCTGGACCGGGATGAGGCCATGGTGGAGGCCATCCTCAACAAGGTGCAGCGAGCCCTGATCCTCGACGTGCGCGACTTCCAGGGTCTCAGTTCCGTGGTCACCGCGGATTTTGACGAGGCCATCGTCAGCATGGGAGAGTCTCTGGAATCCAGCATCATGGCCACCCTGCATCTGAAAAAAATCGGGGTGAAGCGCATCTGGGCCAAAGCCACCACCGAGGACCACGCTGCCATCCTGAGGGCCATCGGGGCCAGCGAGATCATCTTCCCTGAACGGGAGACCGCCCGCCGCCTGGCGGCCCAACTGGTCAACCCCAATCTCCTGGATTTCATCCCCCTGGAGGGAGACTACCGGGTCATGGACGTGGCCCCCCCGGACAGCTTTTACGGCCACAGTCTCATCGACCTGGACCTGCGGAAACGATTCGGGGTCTTTGTCCTGGCCATCAAGGAGCTGGTCCCCACCCGCTTTGTCTTCCTGCCCCCGCCGGATTTCGTCATCAAACCCAGCGACATCCTGGTGATGATCGGCAAGGAGGCGGACCTGGTGCGCCTGCGGGAAAAGCGCAAATAATAGAAATAGCTGCGGCTGGCGGCTAGACGATTGAGGTGGCAGTGGGAAAACCAGGGGTGGAGAGTCGCAGCGGTGGGAATCCTTAAAAAATAACCCGGACGCCGCCCAGATCTTCCACGGAAAACCGGTGCTTTTCCTCCGGCGCGCCGATGAAGATATTGTTTTTCGCCACGTTAAGCTCTTGGGCGATCTGATCCACTATGACCGGCCCGAAATGCCCCTGCCGGGACAGATAAGCAATCCTTAAATCCGGATACAACTCCTGCATGATCTTCAGGCTCTGCTTCATCTCCTCTTCTTCGGCCTCGTTTACCGTGCTGTAGAGCCGCACCACGGTGATCTTCTGGCTGGATTCGTTCTGGGCGATATATTCAAAAGCCTTGGACAAGCGATACAGGCGGCCTCCCCGGACAAACAGCACCAGGCGCAGGTTGGTGATATCGGTGATTTTATCGATGACCGTGCTGCGCCAGACAAAAAGGCGCTCGAAGGCCTCGTTGATGATCATGAGGATGCCCTTGTACATGGGGATGCGATAATACATCATCCCAACCACCAGCACCGCCGGGATAAAATACACCATAAAATAGAGGAGAAAGCGGTAATCGATGATGATATTGCCGATAACTCCCAGGGTAGTGGCCAGGACCCCCAGGATCACCGTGATCCAGGAAGCCCGGTAGGTGCGCTTCAGCTCCTTGCGGTTCACCTTGAGCAGGATATTGCCGATGCCGAACAGGGTCATGACCCCCAGGAAGGAAATGGTATAGACCCCGGCCAGAGAGAGGAGTTTGCCTTCCGTCAGGTACAAAATGGAAATGCACAGCAGCATGAAGCTCAGGATAATGCGGTGATAGGTGCCGCGGCGGTTGGTCTTCAGAAAAAATTGGGGAAAGCACTGGTCCAGGGTCATGCGGTGCACCAGGCCGGTGATGCCCACGTAGCTGGTCAGCACCGCGCCGGAGAGCACCAGGAAGGCATTGAGCACGATGATGTCGTGAAAACGGACGCCGCCGACTTGAAGCGCCAGTTGGGAGAGTAAGTCGTCCTGATGAGCGCTGATCCCGGCCACCGGCATCAACCCCAAAGCCAACAGGGCGATCAGCGGGTTGAAGATGCTCACCGCGATCCACATATTCCGCAAGGTCTTCCGAAACACCCCGTGTTCTTGCTGTTCCACGAAATTGGCCGAGCTTTCAAAGCCGCTCACCCCCAGCATGGCCGCCGACACCCCTAAAAATAAGGCCTTGGGCCAGTTGAAGCCCTGGAACAGGGTCTGCCAGTTCTGGGTCCAGACCTGGGTGGAAGTGAGCACCGTGGGCAGGCTCAGGAAAACGAACACGGTGAGCGAGGTCAGGTGGATGATAAAGATCACCAGGGCCACCCGGGCGGATTCGGTGATGCCCAGGACGGTGAGGGCCGCAAACAGCACCAAGACCCCGGCGGTGGCCTCCATGGTGGGCAGAAACGGCAAAAGATTATCCAGATACTCCACGCCGGTCTTGGCGGAGATCACCGCGGTGGCCAGGTAGGACAAGATCGTCAGGCAGGCGGCCAAAGAGGCGGTGAACTTGCGGGTGCTGTTCAACAGGCAGTTGTAGGCCCCGCCGTTTAAGGGCAGGGCTTCCACCACCTCGGTGTAGATCTTGCGATAGAGATACAGGATGCCGGCGACGATGAGCAGGGCCAGGGGCGCCAGGGCCTGGGCATACACCGTGGCGATGGCCGAAACATACAGGCAGGAAGAGGTAATGTCATTGCCGCAGATGGCGGTGGCGGACCATTGCCCCAGGCGCTCTTTTTTCGACTCCCCCTCGATCAGCTCCTCCGGGGTGGGGGGCGGAGCAGCTGGGGGCAAAACAGCCGTGAGTTCCTCATTGCCCATAAAATCACTCATAACCGAATTTTTTATCCGTGTCGACGTTTTCTGAACATAAAAAACTTTTCAGGACAGCTGCTTATGAGCCTTCGGCTCACCCGCAAAGCATGAAAAGGGCGGGCACTGCCCGCCGCTATGACCTTGGACCCTGGACTTTGGATTTTTCATAATAGAGGTAGATTCAATAGGCCAACAACAGGTAGATCATGGCCAGGGCCACGGTGATCAGCATGGGCGCAAAGCAGGCCTGCAGATATTCCACAAAGGAAATCCGGTAGCCGGCCCGCTCCGCCAGGCCTACGGTGACCACGTTGGCCGAGGCGCCGATCATGGTGCCGTTGCCCCCCAGGCAGGCCCCCAGGGCCAGGGACCACCACAGGACCCCGCTTTCGGCCCCCGGAATGGTCTGGTTCAAAAAGGCCACGATGGGCAGCATGGTGGCGGTGAAGGGAATATTGTCGATGAAGGCGCTGGCGATGGCCGAGACCCACAGGACCAGA
The DNA here is from genome assembly GCA_041740935.1 of Desulfobaccales bacterium. Classification (GTDB taxonomy): domain Bacteria; phylum Desulfobacterota; class Desulfobaccia; order Desulfobaccales; family 0-14-0-80-60-11; genus JBGSLA01. Next base: position 10,765 of record JBGSLA010000001.1, read on the forward strand.
ATGATGGCCACGGTGAGCGAGCCCCCGGAGGCCTGCCGCACCCCCTCGGCGATGAACTGAATCAGGCCGGTCTCTTCGGCGCCGGCGATGACCATGAACAGGGCCATAAAAAAGACCAGGGTGGGCCATTCCACTTCATGTTCCAGCATCTCGACGATGTCCACCCGGGAGCAGACCAGCAGCAGCATGGCTCCCATGAGCGCGGCCACCGAGGGCTCCATGTGCAGCACGCCGTGAATGATGAACAAAAAAATGGTCAAGCCCAGAAACCCCAGGCAGAAAGCCAGAAGCCGGCGGTCGGTGATGCGGTAGGTTTCTTTAAGGTGGGCCAGGGTGGCCCGCAGATCCTGCACTTCGGCCCGCAGATAATCTTTCTTATACCAAACCACGTAATACACCGCGGTGACCGCCATGCAGACCGCGCACACGGCCGTCAGATTGAGGACAAATTGGCCGAAGCTGAGGTTGGCGTAGGAGCCGATGAGGATGTTGGGCGGATCGCCGATCAGGGTGGCGGTGCCGCCCACATTGGAGGCGAAGACCTCCGGGATCAACAGGGTGATGGGGTTGACCTTCAGGGTCAGGGCGATCTCGATGGTCACCGGGATCATCAAGAGCATAGTGGTGACGTTGTCCAGAAAGGCCGAAACCACCGCAGTGATCCACATAAACAGGACCGCCAGGACAAAGACGTTGCCCCGGGCCAGGGCGTAGCTCTTATAGGCCAGCCACTGGAACAGGCCGGTTTTCTTGATGACCCCCACGATGATCATCATGCCCAGCAGCAGAAAAATGACGTTCATGTCCATGGCGCGCATGGCGTCTTCAAAGGACAGAATAAAAAAGCCCTGGTCAACCGTGCCCAGGGTGTAGGAAATGAACAGCATCAGAGTGGCGCCTAAGAGCGCTGCCAGGGTGCGGTGCAGCCACTCGAAGGCGATGATGACATAGACCAGCAGCAAAATCAGGCTGGCCAGCCAGAAGGCCGGGGTGACCTGACGTTCCAGGTTAAAATTTTGGTGGGCCAAAAACATCCGCCGGCCGGCGCCGTCCACTTCGCCGGCCACGGGGGTCACCGGCGTGGGGCCCAGGGTCCGCCAGGCGGGTTTGGCGGCCCGCACTTCCAGCCTGGCGCCGGGGAGGGCGGCGGCGGGCAGCAGAAATTCCCCGGCAAAGGCCCCCCCTGTGCCGGTGCGCAGTTCCGGCTCTTCTCCCAGGGGTTTTAAGGGCCGGCCGTTCAGGGTCACGGTCACCGCCACCTCTTTGACGCCCTTGCCCTGGGCATTTTTGACCGCGCCGGCGATTTTGAGATGATCCTGCGCCCCGGCCTCTGCGGCGAGCCCGGCCAGGACCGCTAACCCCAACAGGAGCCAGGCGAGTTTCCGCACTCTGACTGACATATTTTTTATTACCCCTTTGAGCCTCCGGCAAAAGGTAGCCGCAGGCTTCAGCCTGCGCCTGTACAGGCTGGAACGCCTGTGCCATCGGGGGTAATTCTATCCATGGAAAAAATTCCCTGGGTTAACTGAATTCTCCAGGAGGCGCCATGGCCTCGGCTTAACGGCAAGAAGGGTTCCCGATCGCGGGGTTCGCTCCCCGCTCTCCCCTCAGGCATAGACCACCCCCACCGCGGCCCCGGTCACGGTGTGCACCACGCTGCTGGTGACGCTGCCCACCAGCAGGTGGCCCAGGGCCGAGTGCCCCTGGCTGCCCATGAGGATCAGGGGATAACCGCCCGCTTCGGCTTCCTGGACAATGGCCGGGGCCGGCTCACCGGTGACCAGCTTTTCCTGCCAAAAGCCCTCCAACCCCGCCTCCTCAAGAATGCGCCGGGCCCGGGCCAGAGCGGCTTCGCCCTCTGCCGCCAGGACTTTGGTCCCCTCCTTAAGGCGCATCCCCACCAGGTCGATATCCACCACGTGCAACAGGGTCAGGGAGGGCTGCAGGGGCTTGAAGGCCCGGGCCAGGGCCGCGGCCTGCCTCACTGCGGCCAGACTGTAGGGCGACCCGTCAAGGGGCAGCAGCAGGGGGCAAATGGGGCAGGCGGCTCCGGGGATCGCCTCCGGCGCGGCAACGTACACCGTCACCCCCTGGACCTGGGACAGGATGCTGCGGGTAACGCTCCCCAGAAACAGGGCTTTCAAAGACGACAGGCCCCGCCGGCCCATGACGATGGTGGAAAAATGTTCCTCCCGGGTCAGCCGGAGGATTTCCTCGCTGACCTTGCCTTCGGCGATGCGAGGCTCAATGGGAGCTTTAACACCCAGGTCCTCGAGGGTTTTTTGGGCCTCGGCCAACATCGGCCGGATCTCCCTTTCCAAATAATGCCGGCGAATCCTTTGCCAATCCTGGTTCTGATCCATGCGGGCCACCCGCAGGTCCACATTATGGACATGCCGGGCCAGATAGCTGCCCCCGATGACCTGGACCACGGTCACCCCGGTCACCGCCTCCCGGCCGGCGAGGGCCAGGTGGGCCGCCAGAGTCAGGGCGTTTCGGGCCGAGGGGCTGCCGTCATAGGGCACCAGAATTTTGGTAACCGGGTAAGGGATCGCGCTCATGGCGTCAGTTCCTTCCCAACTATATTTGACCAGGTCGATTTTTCCCTAATCCCAAGTTGCGTTCAAACAGGTAATTTATTCTGTAGCCGCAGGCTTCAGCCTGTGCCAGCAATTTTTACTTCTTTGATGGCAACTTGGTATAAGACTGTCCTGAAAAGTCCAAAGTCCAAGGTCCAAAGTCCAAGGTTATAGCGGCGGGCGGTGCCCGCCCCTACGGGTGAATTTTCACGGTAAAAGTTGGTATTGTGTTGGGGCAGGCGCCCTCGCCTGCCCTGATGAGACAGCCGGGGGCGGCTGTCCCTGCACCACAAAGGCCTTTTCATTATTTACGGGTGAGCCCACGGCCCCTGAGCAACTGTTACGAAAAGTTCTTATAGGGCGGCCCGTGGCCGCCGCCATCGGCGTGCACGGCACGCCCTATGGGTCTTCTGGTGGGGCGGCCGTCCCTAACCGCCCATGGTTCGGGCGGGCACGGAGGCCCGCCCCACCGGATTTTTCCTGGAATTGAGAGAGCCAAATTTTCGTAGAACCTTGGCTCCCAAAATCCAGAGTTTTGCAACGCGGGAAAGCGCCGCGCCTCCTGCCGTTAAAAATCGACAATATAAAATTTTACTTAACCTGGTTCCCAAGCTCCTGCGGGGGGAAAAATTACCCTAATTTATTGCCTTCAGGGAGCCGTCAGGACCTGCTTGATGGCCTGGGCCAGGGTGTCCACCCCCAGGAGTTCCAGGCCGGGAAAGTCGCCCAGGCGGTCGGTCTGGCGCCGGGCCAACAGGGCCCGCTGGAAGCCCAGCTTGTAGCCCTCCTTGAGGCGCAGCTCGGGCTGGCTCACGGCCCGCACCTCGCCGGTGAGGCCCACTTCCCCGAAAACCAGGAGGTCCAGGGGCGCCGGCTTCTCCAGATACGAGGACGCCAGGGCCAGGGCCACCCCCAGGTCGGCGGCGGGTTCGCCCAGGCGCACCCCGCCGGCCACGTTGACGAAGAGGTCCTGGCCGGAGAATCCCAGCCCCACCCGCTTTTCCATGACCGCCACCAACAGCGACACCCGGCCCGGGTCCACCCCGCTGGTCTGGCGCCGGGGCAGGGCCAGGGAGGAGGGCGACACCAGGGCCTGGACCTCCACCAGGATGGGGCGGGAGCCCTCCAGGCTCGGCACCACCACCGAGCCCGGCACCTCGTGGGCCCGCTCCGCCATGAACAGGGCCGAGGGGTTGGGGACTTCCACCATGCCGCTCTCCTGCATCTCAAAGACCCCCAGCTCCTGGGTGGGGCCGAAGCGATTTTTGACGGTGCGCAGCAGGCGAAAGGCATGGGAGCGGTCCCCTTCGAGATAGAGCACCGTGTCCACCAGGTGCTCCAGGGTCATGGGGCCGGCCAGGGTGCCCTCTTTGGTGACGTGCCCGATGAGCAGGGTGGCGATGCCGGTAAGCTTGGCCTGCTGGGCCAGCCGGAAGGCGGTTTCCCGCACCTGGGCCAAAGAGCCCGGCGCCGCCGGCAGGGTGGCGGTGTACAGGGTCTGGATGGAATCCAGGGCTAAGAACGCGGGGCGCACCTCCTCCACCAGCTTGAGGATGTTTTCCAGGCAGGTCTCGGTGGCCACCAGCACCGCCGGGGATTTGAGCCCCAGACGGTCGGCCCGGAGTTTGAGCTGGGCCTCGGATTCTTCCCCGGAAAGATAGAGGCCTATCAGGTTATTTTGGCAGAGGCGGTCCAAAACCTGGAGGATGAGGGTGGACTTGCCGATGCCCGGGTCGCCGCCCAGCAGCACCACGGAGCCGGCCACCAGGCCGCCCCCCAGGACCCGGTCAAATTCGCTGAGGCCCGAGGATTGGCGGATTTCCGGCGGGCTGGCCAGGCCCACCAGGGGCTGGGGGGCGTTGCGCCGGGGGGGCAGGGGGACCTCACCCGGACCGGGACGGGGGCCCACCACCTCTTCGGCGAGGGCGTTCCAGGCGCCGCATTGGGGGCAGCGCCCCAGCCATTTGCCGGTCTGGTGGCCGCAACTCTGGCAGACAAAAACCGATTTGGCCCCGGGAACTCGCATCCTCAACCCCCTGTAAACAGGTCAGGGGCATTGTCGCACAATACTCCCGCCTTGCCAACCGGAGAGGAGCTTGGTAGGCTAAAGAGGTGACCTGGAGAGAGGAAACTGGAGGTCCCGGGATGTGCGCCCTTTTTCCTGCAACCTTTCTCTGAAAATAAACGGGAAAACCAAAGTTCTCTAAGTTCCTCAGGGGCCTGCGGCCCGCCCGTAAAGCCTGAAAGGCTCTGGTGGCGGCCAGGGACGGCTGCCCCACCGGCATACGGCTCTTGGAAGAACTTTTCGTAACAGTCGCGCCTGGGCCTGCGGCCCACCCGCAAACCATGAAAAGACAGGGCAGGCTTCTTGCCCGCCGCTAGAACCTTGGACTTTGGACCCTGGACTTTGGACTTTTCATAACAGAGCTGCCCGTGACCGACCCGATGCGCCCCTTGGATCTGACGCGTTTTCAGCAGGCTGCGGCCCACTTGGCCGCCTCGCTGGAACTGCGGCTGCTCCAGGACCTGGCCCAGGCCCGCGGGGTCCAGGTGTTCCTGGTGGGGGGCACCGTCCGGGAACTGGCCCTGGGGGGCGCCAGCCCCGATATCGATCTGGCCGTCTCGAGCCAGACCCTGGAGTTGGCCCAGGACCTGGCCCGGGCCCTGGACGGCACCTATGTGCTGCTGGATGAGGGGGAGCGAACCGCCCGGGTGGTGGCCGGCGCCGCCAGCCTGGATCTGGCCGAGTTCCGGGGGCCCGACCTGACCGCCGACCTGCAGGGGCGGGACTTCACCATTAACGCCCTGGCCCTGGACCTGGCGGCCCTCCTGGCCGGGCGGCCGCCGGAGCTCCTCGATCCTCTGGGGGGCTGGGCCGATCTGGCCGCCGGGCAGATCAGGATGGTGGCCGCCAAAAATCTGGCGGACGACCCCCTGCGCCTGCTCCGGGCCTACCGTTTCGCCGCCAGCCACGGCTTCACGGTGACCCCGGAGACCGCGGCCGCCATCCAGCCCCTGGCCCCGGCCCTGAGCCGGGTGGCCGGGGAGCGGGTCCACCATGAGCTTATGCAGCTGCTGGCCTCCCCCCGGGCCGGGGCGGGACTGCGGAGCCTCGACCGGGTGGGTCTGCTGACGCAGATTTTCCCGGAGTTGGCCGACCTCAAGGGGGTTCCCCAGGACGGCTACCACCATCTCAATGTTTTTGACCATTCCCTGGAAACCGTGGGGCAACTGGAGCGGGTCTTGGCGGCCCCGGCGGCCTTTTTTGCCGACCTGGCCCCCGAGGTGCAGCGGCTGGCCGCCGACCCCGGCCGGCGGGCGCGGCTCAAGCTGGCGGCCCTGTTCCACGACGTCGGCAAGGCCCAGGTGCAGGAGCGCCGCCTGGATCCGCCGCGTTACACCTTTTACCATCACGAGCGGGTGGGGGTGGAAATTTTTCAGCGGGCCGCCCGGCGGCTGCGCTGCAGCGCCACCCAGACCAAGGCCGTGACCCAGTTCATTACCTGGCACATGCGGCCCTTTCTGCTCTTGCCCCTGTTTATCCGGGGAGAGTTGAGCCTCCGGGCCCTGGGCAGAATGGTCCAGGCCGCCCGGGGGGAGCTGATCGGGGGCTGCGCCCTGGCCCTGGCCGACAGTCTGGCCGGGCAGGGCCCCCAAAAACCGCCCACGGCCGACCGCCAAGTGGTGGAGCTGGCCGAGGCC
>JBGSLA010000002.1:0-5673 GCA_041740935.1 Desulfobaccales bacterium
TCTATACCCGCATGGGCAACCCCACAGTGCATGCCCTGGAAGAGGCCGTGGCAGCCCTGGAGCAGGGCGCCGCCGGGCACGCCGCGGCCACCGGCATGGCGGCCATCGCCGCGGTGCTCCTGGGGTTGTTGAGCCAGGGGGACCATGTGGTGGCCGGGGACTGCCTGTACGGCCCCACCCATGTGGTTATCGGCCGGGAACTTACCCGCTTCGGGATCAGCGCCACCTTTGTGGACACCGCCGACCCAGAGCGGGTGGCCGCGGCCCTGCAGCCCCACACCCGCCTGCTGTTTGTGGAAACCCCGGCCAATCCCACCCTGAAAATCACCGACCTGGCCGCCATGGCCCGCTTGACCAGGGAGGGCCGGACCCTCCTGGTGGTTGACAACACCTTCGCCACGCCCTATCTGCAACGCCCCCTGACCCTGGGCGCGGATGTGGTGGTGCACAGCCTCACCAAGGCCCTAAACGGCCACAGCGACGTCCTGGGGGGCATGGTCATCGTCAAGGATGGAGAAATCTCCCAGAAAATCCGGCGGTTTTTGAGCCTGTTCGGGGGGACCATGGACCCCCACCAGGCCTGGCTCATCTTAAGAGGTCTGCGCACCCTGGCCCTGCGGGTGGACCGGGCCCAGGCCAACGCCGCCCGTCTGGCCGAGTTTCTGGACCAGCACCCCCGGGTGGAGTGGGTGCGCTATCCGGGCCGGCCCCAGCACCCCGGGCATGAGCTGGCCAAAAACCAGATGGACGGCTTCGGCACCATGCTGTGCTTCGGGGTCAAGGGAGGGCTCATGGCCGGGCGGGCCTTCATCGACCGCCTGGACCTCATCACCCGGGCGGTGTCCCTGGGCGGGGTGGAGTCCCTGATCCAGCACCCCGCGTCCATGACCCACGCCGGCGTCCCCCGGGAAGAACGGCTGGCCGCGGGCATCGGCGACGACCTGGTGCGCCTCTCGGTGGGCTGCGAGGAGGTGGAGGACCTCATGGCCGACCTGGACCGGGCCCTGGGGGCTGTTCCTTAAGGCCGAGTGGGAGGTTGCGGCGGCCCCTCGGTTTCCTTCCGGGGGGAGGGCCGGGGGTTCAAAAGCGGGTTCTGGGTTTTGGGTTTCAGGTTCTGGGTTTTGGGTCTGATCTTTCCCCGAACCCGGCATACCTGCCAACCGCGGGGGGCGCTTCGCTTTTGCGCCCGGCGGCGCCTGCGGCCTCTTTGAACCGGGACCTTGAGGCTCTTTTGCCTGTGCAGCCCAGGCGGGACGCCTGGGTTCCCGGTTCAGGGGGTGGTGGGGAGTGGGTGTGGGGGAAGCGGCAAAGGCCTCCTGGCCCCGGTAGCACGGGCTTCCAGCCCGTGGGAACCCCCTCCCCCACAAAAAATTTTTCAGGACAGCTCCTCATGGACCTGCGGCCCACCCGCAAAGCATGAAAAGCCGCGTAGGGCGGGCGTCCCGCCCGCCGCTATGACCTTGGACTTTGGACCCTGGACTTTGGACTTTTCCTAACAGGTCTTCCCTTATCCTGGAGCCTTCCATGGCCAAACTCAGCGCCGGTCTGCTGCTTTTCCGCCGCCGGGAAGGGAGAATCGAGGTCTTCCTGGTGCATCCGGGGGGCCCTTTCTGGGCCAAAAAAGACCAGGGAGCCTGGTCCATCCCCAAAGGGGAGCACGGACCCGGCGAGGACCCCCTGGCCGCAGCTCGCCGGGAATTTACCGAAGAAACCGGCTTCACCGCGGTCGGTCCCTTTTTTCCCCTGACCCCCTTGAAGCAAAAAAGCGGCAAAATCATTGCTGCCTTTGCCTGCGAAGGGGAGGCCGACCCTGAGGCCCTCGCCAGCAACACCTTTACCCTGGAGTGGCCGCCTTGCTCGGGGAAAATGGCGCAATTTCCGGAAGTGGACCGGGCCGCCTGGTTTCCTTTGGCCGAGGCCGGGGACAAAATCCTTTCCGGACAGAGGGGGGTTTTATTGGAGTTGGCCGGGTTGTTGGGGGAAGAGGGGCACTCTGAAATGTAATGCATCTTTTTGAAGTAATTTCAGGTAATTTCTGTCACCTTGAGCCGAAGGCGAAGGGTCTCGGTTTTTTAGAGATTCTTTGCCGCCGGCGGCGGCTCAGAATGACAAATGAGCAGAGAATATACTGGCTTGCAGGAAATATTGTCGTTGGGAATTTAAAGATTTGTCGTTAACGAATCCCGAAAATTTTTTGGGCATTGACGGTGGTGGTCTCGATGACCCGGGAGAGCTCGACGCCCTTGACCCGGCTCAGTTCCCGGGCGGTGAATAACACATCCGCGGGCTCCGACGCCTTACCCCGGTACTCCACCGGCGCGTCGGTTTCTATGAGGATTTGGGCGAGGGGCGCGGCCTCCACCGCGGCCTGGTGCGGCGGGCTGTAGGCCAGGGCCGGGGTGGCGGAGATGACATAGCCGTCCGCCAGAATGTCCTCCAGCACCTCAAGGGGCCCGCTGTACCAGTGAAACACCGCGGCCGGGACCCCGGCCTCCCTGACCATCCGGTGGGCCCGGAGCTGGGAGAAGCGGGTGTGAATGATGACCGGCTTTTGGGCCTGGACCGCCAGCTCCAGCAGGGCCCCAAAGACCTCCTGCTGCAGCTTCTTTTTGGACCTGGCCCGGTAGTCCAGGCCCACCTCCCCCAGGGCAACGCAGCGGGGCAGGTGCTCCCGGATGAAAGCCAGGTTTTCCTCAATACCCTCGTTGGTGATGGACCAGGGGTGATAGCCCACCGCCGGCAGAACGAGATGGGGGAAGCGGCGGTGCAGCTCCAAAGTGGCCCGGTTGGAGGCCACATCCACACCCACGGCCACAATGCCGGTGAGGCCCGCTTCCCGGGCCCGGGCCAGCGCGGCCTCCACCTCGTCGATTTCGTTCAGATGCGCGTGGCTGTCGATCATGGAAATCAGCAAAGCCCCAGGCTCGGTTCGCTTATTTTTCTTCAGTAATTTCCTGGAGAAATTCCTGAAACAGGTCCACATCGCCCGTTTGCGCCATCTGCCGGTCTTCATAGGGGGCGGCCAGCCGGCGGTAAAATTCGGCGGCCACGGTATGGAAAACCCCGGTGAGCGCGGCGATGAGCCAATAGCGCAGGCGGCCGAACCGGCGCCGGACCACGGCCAGGGCCAGGCGGGTGCAGGCGTAGTTCAACAGGCCGGTGAAGGCCCCGTCATAGCCCGCGGCCTCGGCCTGGAGCGCCAGCTGCTCGGCCAGGGCCTCGATGAGGGGATCAAGCTCCCGCCGCTGCTGGGGGGCAATATAGGGCATGGCTTCCTCCTGGAAATCAGGCTGACTGATGAGACTCAAGAAAAACCCCGGGTTGGAGAACTGGTCATTCTGAGTGCAGCGAAGCATCTCGTATTTTCAAAAGCTTGAGATCCTTTACTTCGTTCAGGATGACAAAAAAACCTTTTTTGCCAGAGGCTCTGGTATGAAAGTTTTTTTGTGGAACCGCCGCCTCGGCGGTTCAGGCGCCGCCGGGGGCGGCGGCGCCACATTAATCTAATTCCTGTACTGCGTAATATTATACGCCATCCCAGGGGAAGGGGTCGCCTGGAAAAAATGCTCAACCGGGTGTATTCGTTGATGAATGAGACAATTTTCCATGTTTATTCAATAAGTAAACTGTCACCTTATGTCTGTCGGCCTGCCCTGAGCCACGGTCAAAGGCGCGGGGGCCGAAAAACTTGACCCGGTAAAATAGATAAAAACTTGACTCCCAAAGGTTTTCTGAGTTAAGGTGTCTCAGGTCAGCAGTTCAGTAAGGAAAGCTGGCAAGAATGACGCCCTTCCGGTCAGCGAGACTCAGGATAAGGCGTTCTTTGACGGTTTTTTCCCTGACTGCTTTCTTCCGCCTGAGTACAGGTGGGGGAAAATTGCCGCATCATTGCAGGAGGTTTACTCGTTTCATGAAGGAAACAGGCAAGGTAAAGTGGTTTAATGACGCCAAAGGCTATGGCTTCATCTCCCGGGAAAACGGCCCCGATGTCTTCGTGCATCACAGCGCCATCGTGGGAGACGGCTTTAAAACCTTGGCGGAAAACCAGGAAGTTGAGTTTGAAGTGGTCCAGGGTCAAAAAGGCCTGCAAGCTCAGAACGTCGTCAAGCTCTAATCCACCGGTCAACCCTTTGGTGAACTCCGGGGCCTTCGGTTCCCGGAGTTCAGCTATTTTGTGGGACCGGCAACCGTCAGCCGGCGGGAAAAACGGCGGCAGGCAAGCCCCCTGCCCCCTTTTCCCCCAAAACTTTCTGCCACAAACGTATCCCATGCTGACATATGCCCTCTTTATTCTGATCTTTATTCTCTATGGCATTACCGTGTATAAAGGCGGTTTCTGAGATTAGGCCCCCCTGGGCTTGGTCCAAGCCCCTTATAGAATTTTCGGTTTTCTGTAAAAAAGCAAAAGAAAATAGAGGCTTTTCCAAAATTCACTATGGTTAAAAGGTGTCATTCTGAGCGAAGCGAAGAATCACGTATTTTCATAAAGTTGAGATCCTTCACTGCGTTCAGGATGACAAAATGAACCTTTTTTGCAATAGCCTCGAAAATATATAAGGCAAACAAGGCCGGTAATTGCTTGAAGCCGCGCTGAGGATTTGGTAATAATTCCTGTCAGGGCGAAGCGAGCCCGATGGCCCGGTTATTTCTGAGACTGCTTTCCATGGGGGAGAAATTGTTCATGAAACGCGTTATAGCCTTAGTGCTCAGTGTGGCGCTGCTGACCCTGGGCCTCGGCCCGGCGGCGGCGCCGGCTGCGGAAGAGGTTGTGGTGCCGGTGCTGTGCTACCACCGCTTCGGCCCCACCGTGGCCGACGGCATGACCGTTACCACCAAGGTGTTCGAGGCCCAGATGAAGTGGCTCAAAGACAACGGCTACACGGTCATACCCCTGCGCACCCTGGTGGATTACCTCCTGGGCCAGGGAGAGGCCCCGCCCCCCAAGTCGGTGGTCGTCACCGCGGACGACGCCCACAAGACGGTGTACACCGAAATGTGGCCGGTGGTGCGCAAATACAACATTCCCGTGACCCTGTTCGTCTATCCCTCCTGCGTCTCCAAGGCGTCCTACGCCATGACCTGGGAGCAGCTGGCGGAGCTCAAAAAGACCGGCCTGTTCGACATGCAGTCCCACACCTATTGGCATCCCAATTTCAAGAAGGAAAAGAAAAAGCTCAAGCCCGAGGAATACCAGAAGCTGGTGGACACCCAGCTCCGGAAGGCCAAGAACTTTTTGGGACAAAAGTTCGACTCCAAGGTGGACGTCTTGGCCTGGCCCTTCGGCATCTATGACGACGAGCTGGAAAAGGACGCCACCAAAGCCGGGTACGCGGTGGCCTTCAGCATCGACCGCCGCCACGCCAATAAATCCGAAAAGATCATGGCCCAGCCCCGCTATCTGATGGTCAACGGCGACGGCACCAAAAATTTTGCCGCCATCATCACCGGCAAGGCCCAGGAAAAGGGCCACAAGACCTATTAAACCACACTTCGGCTTGCCCGGGGCCGTTAAGCCGGCAAGCCGAGACAAGGAGACCGGCGTGGCAAAGATACGGACCGCGTTGTTGATCCTGGTGGGCCTTTTGCTCGTGGCGGGCGCGTCGCCGGCCCAGGAAGGCAAGGGCGCCGACGCTCCCAAGGCGCCTGAGGCGCAGGCTTCCCAAGCCCCGCAGG
>JBGSLA010000003.1:0-20417 GCA_041740935.1 Desulfobaccales bacterium
GCCCTACATTACACTGAAAACGATAAGAGAGGGTGGGGAGGGGGGTCTGGGGGGAGGGTGGGGGAGCCACTGCTCCCCCAGCCCTCAACCCAGAGGGCTTTTTCAGCCCCCAAAGGTTTTTGCCAAAAAGCGGGCGGCGTGGGCGGGGGCGTCGTATCTTTCGATGGCGGCTTTGAACGCCTTAGCCCGGCGCTGGGCCTCGGGGTCGTCCATGAGCCGGTCCACCGCACCCATGACCTGGGCCGCACTCACCCGGCGTTTGCGCAGCCGGATGGCAAAGCCCTTGCGCGCCACGCACTCCAGGTTGGCTTCCTGTTCAAAGTGCATCCCCACCCCGACGATGGGCGTGCCGGCAAGACAGGCGGTCATCACCGTACCCAGGCCGCCGTGGATCACGGAGACCCGGGCCATGGGGTTGACCTTATGGGCGGGCAGCCAGTCGGTCACCAGGACATTCGGGGGGATATTCGGCGGGTTTTCCCCCAACAACTTTTTCACCGGCGCGATGACCCGGTAGGGCTTGCCGGCAAAGCCCTGCAGGATTTGGGCGATGATCTCCCGTTCACCGGAGCTGCCCATGGCAAAATAGACCATGGGCCGGTCCCGGGGCAGGTTTTGCACTTCCGGGGGAATCTCCTTGTTGATGCGGGCTATCAGGGGGCCGATAAAATGATAGTGCGCCGGCAGATTCGTGAGACCGGAAAAATCCGGGGGCTCGGCCAACAGGGTGTGATCCCCCTCCCAGAACTCGGTGCCCTTGAAGGGCCGCGCCCCGAACCGGCGGGCCGCGGCATTGAAGCGCATCATGATCACCCGGTTGAAATTCATCAGGTAGCGGGCCAGGTAATTGAGGAGCCCGTCGGGAAGCCGGCGCAGGGGGCGATAATCCAGAAGGTCCGGCCAGGTGGCCAGGGGGGACCGCCAATAGGGGGCCAGGGAGGTGGTCTGGGCTACCCACACCAGGGGTGTTCCCGCCACCCGGCAGGACACGGGCCAACTGAGGCAGAGGCCGGTAACCACCGCCGCCGGCTTCAGGGCCCCCAGCCACTGGAGCTCCCCTTTCACCCGCTCGGTGAGATGGTCCATGCCGAAGGGATGGTTGACTACCTCCCACCTCATGATGCGATACAGGCGCTCGATTTTCTGGCGGGTCAGGCGGGGATGCATGGGGATCAGGGGGAAGTTTTCGTCGGTGATCAGCCATTCAAAATCCCCGCCATAGGAGGCGAAGACCACCCGGAAGGCGTCCCGGCAGGCCCGGGCGATCTCCACCATGCGCATGGTTTCGGCGAAATTATAGGAAGCCGGCGCGAACAGCAGCGTTTTCATCCAAGCTTACCGACCACAGTGAAATATTCCGAAAGGGTGCGTCCCCCGGACAGAGGGCGCCCCCGGGGCCGTCGGTCCCAGGGGCGCAGATGACCTATTTCTTTTTCCTGTTTTCCGCCTTTTTCTGCACCAGTTTGGTGAAATCCGTGTCTTTATAGCCGTTTTTTTCGGCCATTTCCAGGTCCTTCAGGGCCTCGTCGAAGTTCTCCTGATAGACCCGCACCATGGCTCGGCCGAAATAGGCCTGGCCAAAACCGGGTTTGAGTTGAATGGCCTGGTTGAGGTCGGCCAGGGCAGGACCATACTGGCCTTTGGCGGTATAGGCCTTGCCTCTCAAGAACAGCAGGTTGGCATCATTGGGTTTTTGCTTCAAGCCCTCGGAAAAGGTGGCGATGGCCTGATCGAACTTGCCGTCATTGCACAGCTCGATGCCCTTGACCTCGAGGGACTGACCCGAGGCCAGGGTTGCCCCCAGTAAAAAAGTGAGGATAATCAGGCTTATAACCAGAGAAATGCGTTTCATACACCCTCCTTTGGGAAAGTGGCCCGGGGCTTCAACCCCGGCGCCGGGGTTTGCAGTATTCTTATACCGAACATTGGCGGCATTCTTCACTGAATTCATGGTTCAAAGTCAGCCTGTCCGGGGGCAGGCTCAAGACCTGGCCCGGGCGGGAGCCGTAGCGGTACACCGTGAGGCCCTTGAGCCCCAGGCGGTGCGCCAGCCAGAAAGCCTGGGCGACGTCGTCCCGGCCGGCCTCGGGGGCCAGGTTGATGGTCTTGGACACGGCGTTCTCGACGTGCTGCTGAAAGGCCGCCTGCATCTTGACCTGATACTCCACGCTCACCTCAAAGGTGGTGGGAAACAGGCGGCGGAGGTCCGCCGGCAGGTCGGCCAGGGGCCGCACCCGGCCGCCGGCCAGCACCCGGGGCAGCCAGTGAGATTCATCCAGACCTGTATCTTGCAGCTTTTCCAGGAAAAGGGGATTTACCTCGTCAAACTCCTCCCCTTCCAAAGCCCGCCGGCGGTAGGCCACCGCGAACAGGGGTTCGATGCCGCTGGAGGCGCCGGCGATCAGGCTGATGGTGCCGGTGGGGGCCACCGTGGTCACCGTGGCGTTCCTGCGGGGCGGCTGTCCCTCCTGGCGCCAGCGGCTGCGGGGGAAATTGGCAAAGGGGCCCCGCTGTCGGGCCAGGACCTGGGATTGCTCCACCGCCGCGGCCTCGATCCGGGCCATGAGGCGCGCCGCCAGGTTAAGAGCTTCGGGGGAATCATAGGCCAGGCCCAGTTTGATGAACATGTCCGCCAGGCCCATGACCCCCAGCCCCACCTTGCGGTTGGCCCGGGTGATGGCCGCGGTCCGGGGCAGGGGGTAGTGATTCTGGTCGATGACGTCATCCAGAAAGGTGACGGCCAGTTTCACCAGGCGATCCAGTTCGTCCCAGTCCAGGTCGGCCCCCGCCACCAGCCGGGCAAGGTTGATGGAGCCGAGATTGCAGGACTCGTAGGGCAAAAGGGGCTGCTCGCCGCAGGGATTGGTGGCCTCCAGACGCCCTAACTCCGGGGTGGGATTGGCCCGCTCCATGGCGTCCAGAAAGACGATCCCCGGATCGCCGGTCGTGAGAGCATAGCGGCACATGAGTTCAAAGACCTCCCGGGCCGCCAGACGCCTGGTTTCCCGGCCGGTCCGGGGGTTGATCAGGGGGTAGTCCCGGTCCTGGTCCACCCGTTCCATGAACTCGTCCGTTACTCCCACCGAAAGGTTGAAATTGGTGAGCATCCCCGGCTCAGCCTTGGCCTTGATGAACTCCAGGATGTCGGGGTGGTCCACGTTGAGGATGCCCATATTGGCGCCCCGGCGCCGGCCGCCCTGTTTGACCACCTCGGTGGCGGTGTCGAAGATGCGCATGAAGCCCAGTGGCCCGGAGGCCACCCGGCCGGTGCTGCGCACCTGGTCGCCCCGGGGCCTGAGATGCGTGAAGGTGAAGCCGGTGCCGCCCCCGGTCTGGTGGATCAGGGACATGTCCCTCACCCCTTCCATGATGCTGCGCAGGTCGTCCTCGATGGGAATGACAAAGCAGGCGGCCAACTGGCCCTCAGGAAAGCCGGCGTTCATCAGGGTGGGGGTGTTGGGTAAAAACTTGAGGGTGGCCATGGCCTCATGAAAATCCCGGGCTTGGCTTAGGGCCCGCTTCTCACCGCCGTAGCGCGCCTCCGCGGCCGCCACCGCCTTGGCCACCCGCCAGAAGAGCTCCTCCGGGGTTTCGATGACCTGCCCCTCCGGGTCGCGCCTCAAGTAGCGCTCCTTCAGGACCCGTCGCACGATGGGCCTAAATTCCACGGTTAATCCAATAGGTGGAAATGGTGGGGAGAAAAGCCGGCAAGGGGCCCTTTCCCCCCTGTCATTCTATAAGATTCCCCATCTTTTTGCCCGCTCCTGATAGGGCTGGGGAAATTCCGGCTGAAAGTTCTGGTAAAAAGTGACCGGGTAGCGGGCCCCGATTTTCTTGCCGGCCTCGGCTAGCCCCAGGAGAATGTCGGGCAAAAGACGGCTGGGGAAGCTCACCACCAGTTCGTCGTCCTGGGTCATGGAAAAGATGCGGTCCCCCATGCCGGGGATCACCACCCGGACCTTCCCGGTCTTCAGGGGTCCGATGAGATAGGAGCTGCACTCCACCTTGCCCCCGAAATCCCCCTGCACCCGTTCTCCCAGGCCGAAGGCGGCCCCGTGGATCAGGCGCATGAGTTGGGCCGGATTGCCGTACACCACCACCACGTCAGGGTCCCGGGCCAGACGCTCCAGGGGGGCCAGATACAGGGCCTCGATCTCCTGGGGGGCAAAGCGGCTCAGGTCCTCCACTTCCTTCCGGGCCGCCTCGGGTTCCCGATGAAAGCCCACGTCGCAGAACAGGGTGGCCAGTTCCTGGCCGGGGTCGGGCTCCGGGGACAGGCCGAAGGCCAACATGGCGGGAACACAGATAAGATCCTCCGGGGTCAGGCCCACGGGCCAGCCGTACACCCGGGCCATGGTGACCCCCTGGCAGATGGTGACCCTTTTGCCCAGCGCCTGTGAGGGCCGCCGGATTTTTTCCGGGAGATCCGCAGCCCTGGCCAGAAACGCCACCCCCAGGGGTTCGGTCTTCAGGCGCAATTTTTCTTTCAGCTCACGATGGGCTTCCTGGTAGTTCATGAAGGCTCCTTTCCTCACGGGAGTTATCTGGTTTGCAGTTGTCGGTCGTCGGCAAAAACCATCGGGCGGCGGGCTGGTTGCCTCTCCAGGAGAGCCTGGCCTTGCATTTAGGTTAATGCCCCGACCCCGCGGCGCAACCCTGTTATGAAAAGTTTTTCGTAGGGTGCGTCTTACGCACCAATTAATCAGAAAAAACGGCGGGCGGTGCCCGCCCTACGCAGCTTTTCATGCTTTACGGGTGGGCCGCAGGCCCATGAGGAGCTGGCCTGTAAAGTTTTTTTGTAGGGGAGGGGGGTGCCCACGGACTGGAAGCCCGGGCTACCGGGGTCGCAGACCCCTGCCCCGTCCCCCCACGGGAAGTTTCCTTCCTTATGGGTTATTAAACGGCGGGAGGCGATGCGCTTTCCCGCCCTGCACGGCTACGCGGCGGATCACTGGTTACTGACCCCTTCCGGCCCACCGGGATGCCCTGATTAGTATCAGATTTTTCCCGGCTTGTGAATGTGTCCGGCCGCGCTTGTGAGTGGGGCCGCAGAAATTCCAGGCTTCAGGCCGCAGAGATTGTTCTTTTCCATTGTATTCTTTCCCCTAAAGGCTTTACAATGGGGTAACGTAAGGATATTTTTGGAATTAATTTTTTTAGTCCGCAGCAACGTGCAGATCCCTGGAAGATTGCCCGGCCCAGGGTTTTCGGCCGGATACGCATAAGACCCACAACTGGCTGATTTTCCTTTCCCGGCTTTTTGCCCGGGGAAAGGCTCAGGCTGGCAACACAACCCTGGATTTTCCAAAATCAGGACGATAGGGAGGCGCACGGGATGAGTGAATTGAAAAAAATCAAGCAGATCATGGGGTTAGGTTTTGGAGGCAGCGTAGCCGCGGCGGTGGAGGCCCAGTCAAAGCTCATCGAAGACCTCAAGGAGGCCCTGGGATTGCCCCCGGATGCCGGTCTCGGGGAAATCCAGGAAAAAGTCTCGGTCATCAAAGCCGAGCACGAAGAATTCATGCAGAAAAGAGCCGAATGGGAAGCCAGTTCCACCGGTTTCTGGAAAAAGCTGTTTGGGGGCAAGTAACCGGAGACATTGAGAAAAATTGGTCGGCTCCACGTCAGGCTTGCCTCCGGAGCGGGACCTGCCAGGCTGTTTTCCTGAAATGGACTCGTCCTCCGGGAAGCCGGCCAGGGGGGACCTGCTTGCCCCGATTCGGTGTGAGGTTCCCGCCGGCAATGGGGGCCAGGGCAGGAGACCATAATTTCTTAAACAAAAACTCCCCTTTTTTCGAGAGTTATTAAAGTACATCCTGGACACCGGCTGTCGTTTAGACTTTTTTCACCCAGACCTGGTTGACATGGGGCTCCCGCCCAAGGGGCCCCTTTTTTCGGCGGTCGGTTGAGACAAGACCCATCAACGGCACAATTCATCAATTTTCAACTTTTTTTTATCGAAAACTGAAAACCGCCAACCGAAAATGGTTAGGATCCGGAGGCAGACATGGACTGGGCGGCCTGGGGCCTGGACCGGCTGGATTGGAAGTTTTTCGCCGGCATCCTCAACATTGTCATCATCGATTTGATCCTGGCCGGAGACAACGCCGTGGTCATCGCCATGGCGGTGCGCTCCCTGCCCCGGCGCCAGCGCCGCTGGGGCATCATTCTGGGGGCCGGCGCCGCGGTGGCGCTCAGGGTGGTCCTCACCTTTTTTGTGGCCCAGTTGCTGGTGATTCAATACATCAAGCTTATCGGCGGGGTGCTCATCACCTGGATTGCGGTGAAGCTGTTCATCGAGGGCGCCCCCGAACAGGCCGACCAGGAGGCCAAGACCCTCCTCCAGGCCATATGGCTGATCATCGTGGCGGACCTCACCATGAGCATCGACAATGTTCTGGCGGTGGCCGGCGCCTCCCACGGCAACCTGTTTCTCCTGATTTTCGGCCTGGCCCTGTCCATTCCTTTAGTGGTCTTCACCAGCAACCTGTTGTCCACCCTGATGGACCGCTACCCCATCATTCTGTATATCGGGGCCGCGGTTCTGGGGCGGGTGGCCGGAGAAATGATCTTCACCGATCCCGCGGTGGTGGCTTGGCTCGCCCCCTCCCCCTGGTTCCGCTACGCCATGGAGGCGGTGTTTGCGGTGGGGGTGATTGCCGTGGGCAAGGTGTGGCTCAGCTTCGCCTTTCGCCGGGCCGAAGCTAAGGAGACGTCCCCGGCCCCGGAGAACCCACCGGGGGAGAGTCGTCCCACCCCGCCGTCTGATGAGGTGTAAGCATGGCGATTCTGACGATTTCGCGTGAGTATGGCAGCGGCGGCCGGGACATCGGCCACCGGGTGGCTGAGCGGCTGGGATACCAATATGTTGACAAGGAACGGCTCTTTCGGGACCTGGATGAGGCCGGCAAGCGCTGGGGCCGGGTGGCCCGGGAGCTGGACGAGGTCTGCCCCACCCTGTGGGAGCGCAACGATTGGCAGTACCGGGGCTATGTGGCCCAGTTGGAGTCCCTGATCTTGGACTTTGCCGCGGCCGACCGGGTGGTGATCATCGGCCGGGGCGGCTCCTTTTTGCTCCAGGAAGTGCCCTTTTGCCTGAAAGTGCGCCTGGTGGCCCCCATGGAGGTACGCCTGGAACGCCTCATGGTGCGGGAAAGCCTGGACCAGGAGGGCGCCCGCCGCCTGATCGTCAGGGTGGACGGCGACCGGGATTGTTACATCAAGGCCAACTACGGCAAAGATTGGGACGCCGACCAGCTCTACGACCTGATTCTCAATACCGGCGGCCTCACCTACGACCAGGTGGCGGACATCCTGGTGGCCGGCCTGGCGGACAAGGACCGCCTGGCCACCCCCGAGGCCAAAACCCGCCTCCAGAACCTGGCCCTGGCCCACCGCCTCAAAGCCCGGGTGGCCATCGACCCCCGGGTCCTGGTGCCCACCCTGGAGGTCAAACTGGAAAACGGCGTCCTGGTGGTCTCCGGCATCGTCCACACCCCCAGGGAACAGCAGGTGCTCAAAGAAATCGCCCGGGAGGTGGCCGGCGACCGGCCGGTGCGCTTTGATCTGCACCACCGAGCCTAAAGGCACGTAATTCACGTAAGAAAGAACAGTTGCTCATGAGCCCCTGGCTTTCTCAAAACAAGGAAAAAGCCCGGTGGCACAGGTGTCCTCACCTGTGCATCATTAAACTTTTACCGTGAAAATCCCCCGGCTGTAGGGGCGGGTTTAAAACCCGCCCCTACGAAAAGAATCTTTTCTCCATGGGATTTGGAAGTATCTATAATTGTTTGAGACTGAATATTTAAGGGGCGCCACTCTAACTTAATATTTGACTATTTTCTCTGGCCAAACCCCATTGTCTCCCCACAAGGAAACCCCATGCTGGAACTCTTCATTCCCGGCTTCAAAGACTTGGCTTTGGCCCATCTGGTCCTGGATTACAACGGCACCCTGGCCCTGGACGGGCGGCCCCTGCCGGGCGTCCGGGAGCGGCTGGAGGCCCTGTCCCGCCAGCTGGCGATTCACATCCTCACCGCCGACACCTTCGGCACGGTCCAGGGCCAGGTGGCGGGCTGGCCCTGCCGGGTGGAGGTCATTCCCCGGGGCCAGGAGGCCGAGGCCAAACTTGCCTATGTCCAGGGGCTGGGCGCGCCCGGGACCGCGGCCATCGGCAACGGCAGAAACGACCGCTTCATGCTCCGGGAGGCGGCCCTGGGGATCGCGGTGCTCCAGACCGAAGGCGCGGCCGTGGAAGCCCTGCTGGCCGCCGACCTGGCTGCTCCGGGCATCCTGGAGGCCCTGGACCTCTTCCTTTTTCCCCAACGGATCAAGGCGACCCTGCGCTCTTGAGTGGTCTTAGAAAAAATCGGTGAGGAAGGGATTGTTGAGTTTTTCCTCCCCCAGGGTGGAGGAGGCCAGGCCGCCGTAGTCGTGTCCCGGCCAGATGAGGGTGTCATCCGGCAGGGGCATGATTTTTTCCTCCAGGGATTGGATGAGGAGGTTAAGAGACCCCCCGGGCAGGTCGGTGCGGCCGGCGGCCTCCACGAACAGGGTGTCGCCGGTGAACAGGTGGCCGGGAAAGTAAAGGCAGCAGCCCCCGGGAGTATGCCCCGGGGTGTGGATCATCCGCCCCTGCCAGGCCCCCAGGGGCAGGATATGGCCGTCTTTCACCGGCAGGTCCACCCGGGTGAGCGGCGGGAAGCCCTCGGCCCGGGCCTGGGCCCGCATTTCCAGGGTTTGAAAGAAGGCTGCGTCGAGTTCGTGCATGACCACCGGCGCGCCGCTGCGGGCGGCCCAGAGGTCGTTGCCGGCGATGTGGTCGGCGTGGCCGTGGGTGTTGACAATCCAGCGCAGCCGCCAGCCTTCCTGGTCAAGGCGGGCCATAAGACCCGGGGCCTCACCCCCGGGGTCCACCACCAGGGCCTCGCCGCTATCCGGGCAGGCCACCAGATAGGTCAGGACTTCCAGAGAGCCGATCTTTTCGGAGACAACGATCAGCGACACGGCCAAAACTCCAAAACCCTCAGGGAGTCTTCTGATCGCCTAAGAAACGGAAGATCAACTGCTGGGTTTTGAGGTCGGCAATCAAGGCTTGAATGCCCAATAAATGCCCCCGTTCACCATCGGCCTTGGCCTGGCGAAAATATTGCTGGGCCAGCTCCTCCTGTCCCTTGGCCTGGGCCGCTTCGCCCTGTTTGGTTTTCTCCTCCGCAGCCTTGGCCAGGCGTTCGGCTTCGGCCCGGTTATCGGCGGATTTCTTGGAGTTCTCTATTTCCTGGGCGCTTTCCGCTTCGGTCAGGTTCCGCCCTTTTTGGAGGGGACCGCACTCCTTCACCAAAATGGCAAACAGGGAATTGGCCTCCTTGAGCTGGGCCTTGGCTTCGGCGGTGTACTTGGCAGTCAATTTTTTTTCGGCGCTCTCCAGGAGCTTCACGGCTTTTTTGTACAGGATGGCATGATCGGGCCCGCATTGGGGCTTGGTGGACTGGGCCAGGGCGAAGCCGCTCAGCAGGAGCGCCAGACACAGGGCGCTCAGCATAACACCATAGCGACGCGTAGTCATAGTTTTATCCTTTATCAGTGGAGCTGAAAGGTCTCGGTGATGGCCCTTTGGAACCGGGGCCGGTAGATCAGGTCGAAGGCCAGTTCCTTGCCGGGGAAGAGTTGCAGGGCCTGGCTGCGGATATTGTCCACGATTTTTTCGGCCTGGGGTTTGCTGTAGCGCCCGGCCCGGATTTCCAGCAGGGCCAGATCCACCAAAAACCTTAAGTACCTGAGGCGGCGATTCTCCTCGCGCTCAGCTTGCCGGCGCGGCTCAGCAGAGTGCTGTTCAGTCAAGGCGCGTTCCCTTGGAGGCCTATTCTATCCGGGTGTCGTTCACTTGTAAAGGGAAAAGCCCCAGTTTCCTGGGTTTGGGGGGTGCAGGGGGCGCAGCCGCAGCCTTGGTGGGCGCGGGATCCTTGGTGACGTCATGGGCGAGGCCGTCCTTGATTTTCAGGATGGTGTCGATCTTGCGCCAGTCGAGCCGGGAGTCGAGTTGATAGCTCTGGGCCAGCTTTTTCACATAATCCAGATAATCAATCTTGCGGTTGTAGATATTGGGATGGGCCTCCAGAAACACCCGGCCCTGGCGGGTCAGGGCCATTTTCACCGGCTGGTAGATAATTTTTATGAGGGTTCCCACTTCCACCTGGTAGAAGAGCTGGGCGATCTCCTCGGGCAACATGCGCATGCAGCCATGGGAGACGTAATGGCCGACGCTCCAGGGGCGGTTGGTGGCGTGGAGGCCCACCCCCTCGGCGCTGGTGCCGATCCAGAATTTCCCCAGGGGATTGTTGGGACCGGGGGGCACCTTTTCCACCACTTCCCGGCCCATGTTGTACATTTCTTCCTGGATGGAGACCGGCACCGTCCACACGGGGTTTTCGGCCTTGTTGAGCACAGAGTAGCTGCCGGTGGGGGTGGGCCAGGAGGGTTTGCCCACCGCCAGGGCATAGCGGCGCTGATAGGCCCCCATATGGAACTGATAAAGCAGCAGTTCCGGGAGGTTGATCACCAGCCCATGGGAAACCTCCGTGGGCACGATGTGGGATGTATCAATTTTTATCACACTTCCAGGCTTTAAAGTGGTGTTGACCTTCAGTTTGGTCTGCTGGGAGATCACCCAGGGCTTAAGGCCTCGATGCAAAGCCAGGCGGGTCAGGCTGGTGGGATTCTCCGCCCGATACTCCTCTTCGCCGCCGGTGACCAGATGATACAGCATGGCGCTCTGGGCGCCCGCCGGCGCCGGCCAGAACAGGGGGGCCAGCAGGAAAAAAATAAGCCAGAGAACAGGCCACATGTCAGTATTCCACCTCAGCCGCATAGGGAAAATGATCAGAGGGATAACGTCCCTGGAAATTATAATCAACAATGTCCGCTTTGGTAACCCGAAAAGGGGCCGAAATCAGAATCCAATCGATGCGGTGGCCCCGGGGCCGGCCGAAAAAATCATGCTGGGTGGGGGGATCGAAGTCCCGGGGGTGGACGGCCCGCCAGGTGTCAGCCAGACGGCGGCCCGGGCGGGTCATTTCCTGATACACCGCGGCATCCGGAGGTTCGTTGAAGTCCCCCGCCAGGATCAGGGGCTCAGGCCGCGGCAGGAAAAATTCCCGGATCATCCGGGCCCCCTGAAACCGGGCCGCAGACGAAATATGGTCCAGGTGGGTGTCGATGAAATAAAACCACAGATCCCGGCCGGCCTCCCGAAACAGTCCATAGGTCACCATGCGGGGGAAGGCGCTGTCCCAGCTCAGGCTGCGATGTACGGTGGGTGTTTTGGACAGCCAGAATTCGCCGCTGTCCCCCACCTGAAGATCCTGCCGGTAAAAAATCGTGGGGTATTGGCAGGTGGGGTCCACCTGGCGGTGGGCCGTCAGGGGGAGGAAGCCCCGCAGGCGGCTGCTCAAATAGTCAAGCTGGGGCACGGTGCCTTCCTGGGTGCCCACCAGGTCGGGGTTGATGGCCAAAATGGTCTCCACCACCAACGCCCTGCGGTGCTCCCAGAGGTTGGGGCCGTCGTCGGGGTTGGCGAAGCGGAGGTTGAAGGTCAGGATGCGCATGGGCCGGCCTCAGGCGAACTTCAGCGGCAGGGGTTGGGGAAAGAACAGCTCCTGACAGTGGCGCAAAAAATTGGCGTCGGTCAGGGTGGCCAGGTAATCCCGGACAATGACCGCGGGCTTTTCCCGGGCAACGTAGTCGTCGTCCATATCCGCCAGATATTCGGTCCAGATGGGGGAATGGCGCTGCTCTTCGGTAATATCTCGGAAAAATCTCCGGAAAAGATCAGCGAAAAGTTCCTCGATCTTGCCGGTTTCCTGTTTGATGCGGGGATTTTGATAGATGCGCCGGATGTTGAAGTCCCTGAGGGCCTTCAGGGCCTCCCCCACCTCGGGGCTGTAGCCCACGTAATTTTTGTCGTAGCTGTGGGTGATGAGGTCGCTCACCAGGCTGTAGACGATGGTGCCGTTGGTGCGGCCCAGCCTTTCGGTGACCAGGGGCGGCAACTCGTCCCGAGTGATGAGGTTCAGGGTGATGGCGTCCTCCACGTCCCGGCCGATGTAGCTGATGGTGTCGGCCAGCCGGACCACGCAGCCCTCCAGGGTCATGGGCTTGAGGAAGAGATCGGGGGCGGCCAGCTTGGCCGCGGTTTCCTCTGCCAGGCGGCCGAAGGTTTTTTCCCGGTGGGGGGCCAGGCGCTCCTGGTGGACCTCTCCGTCATGGCACAAAATGCCGTCCAGGACCTGGAGGGACAGGTTGAGGCCCCGGCCGCCTTTTTCCACCCGGTCCAGAAACCGGACCCCCTGGACGCTGTGGAGAAAAGGCCCGATGCCGTGGGCCTCCGAGAGCCGGGAGAGAATGCGCTCGCCGTCGTGGCCGAAGGGGGGGTGGCCGATGTCGTGCCCCAGGGCGATGGCCTCCAGGAGGTCCTCGTTTAAGCGCAGGTAGCGGCCGATGGTGCGGGCGATCTTGGACAGCAGCTGCACATGCAGCACCCGGTGGCTGATGTGCTCGTGCTCGATGAGGTAAAAAACCTGGGTTTTGTCGATGTAGCGGGTGTAGGCCCGGGACTGGAGGATGCGGTCGGCGTCCACCGCAAAATTTTGCCGCAGCCCCTCCTCAATGCGCTCTTCGAAGCGGCGTCGGCCGGCCTGGGAACTCCGGGTGGCGTAGGCCGAAAGACGCTCCTCCTCGTCCCGGTCAAGCTTGTGGCGCAACTCCCCTAAGTGTACCACCACATCACCTCCCCCTAGAGGGCAATCTAGCACAGAAACCGGGAAATTTCAAGGCCCGGCGGGAGTTATGGGCTGGATTTTCCGTGGCTCCTGGTGTAATAAATAAAGCAACGCCGACAGAGCCCCGGGGCCGGGATCACGGAGGCGCCCAGGCGGCCCAAAGGAGGGAACTATGGTCAAAGTGCTGCTGGAGCGCACCATCAAGGGCAAGCATGTCAGCCAGATCGTGCGCCTGTTGCGCCAGATCCGGGTGCTGGCCATGCAGCAACCCGGCTACATCTCCGGGGAAACCCTGCATGAGGTCGAGGATCCCAATCACTATCTGGTGATCAGCACCTGGGAGTCCCTGGACCACTGGCAGGCCTGGTTCAACAACCAGGAGCGCCAGAAACTTCAGGCGGAAATCGACAAGCACCTGGAATCACCCACCATCATGCGCCTGTTCACCTATTAAGCGCCACCCCGCCCACCCCGGGCGACCCTGTGGGGGAGAGGGGTTCAGGGGTTTTCCAGGTGGCCAGCCTGGCCCCGGTCGCCTTTCCCCCTCTCCCGTTCCCCCGTTCCCCCGTTCCCCTTTCCTCAACCTTTATTTCCGCCGGATAGTTCAGTGACCAGTGACCAGTAATCAGTAATCAGTAATCAGTAACCAGTGATCAGTGATCAGTGAGCAGGGGCCAGTAACCAGTGGCCCATTAAGTGAACAGTTATCAGGAGGCCTGGGGGCGGCCTTTTTTTACCTGCTTTATTGAGGCTGGGGCGACAGGTTTTTTTCTTGGTCATCCTGAACGCCGTGAATGATCTCAACCATATGAAAATACATGATTTTTCGCTCAGCTCAGAATGACCGCCTCCAGCCGTTTTGAATCTTGTAAAAAGCTTGATCTCTGATTACTGACTGCTGGCTGCTGACTGCTGGCTGCTGACTGCTCACCAGGGAAAACCCCTGAGGCGCGGTCACCCCAAACCCCTGTGCAGTAAAATATCCTCTGAGGAGAAAATTCCGTAAAGTTCCTGAAGAGTTTTACCGACTCAAGGGGACAATCAGGGAAAATTTTATGAATGCCTGGCGGAAATGGAGTTTCCCACTAAGCCTGGGGCTATTTTTGCTCATACTGGGGGGTGGCTGCCAGAACCCTTTTCGCCGGCCGCCCCTGGTGGGGATCATCTCCTGGAACCAGGAATTACAATCCATTCGTGATAACTGCCAGGGAATTTTGGAAGGTCTTCGGGAAGAGGGCTATCTGGAGGGGATTAATGTCCGCCTCGAGATGGTGAATGCCGAGGGCGACCGGGCCCGGGCGGCGGCGGCGGCCGAAAAATTTGAGGCCCAGGGCGCCAGGCTGCTGATCACCGTGGGCACCGTGCCCACCCTGGTGGCCCTGGACAGTACCCAGGGGAGCCGTCTGCCGGTGGTGTATTCCGCGGTGGGGGCGCCCAACGCCACCGGCCTGGCGTGGGAGGCCAGGGACCACCCCCGGTTCACCGGCACCAGCAGCGAGGTGCCGGTGGTCCAACATTTGGAGATGTTCCGGTTGGCCCTCCCCGATATGAAACGTCTGGGGATTTTGTTCTGCACGGCCACCCCGGTGGCGGTGGCCACGGGGACGGCGGCCGAGGCCGCCGCCCGGCAAATGGGCCTCGAAGTGGTCCAGGCCACGGTGACGGACGAACGGCCGGAATTGGTGGACCAGGCCCTGGCCCATCTGCTGGGCCGCAAGGCGCAGGGGGTGTTTGTGCCCGACGACCCGGTGCTGTCGTCTCCGAAAAACCTGGAGGGTATCTGCAAGCGCCTGTTGGCGGCGCGGGTGCCGGTGATGGTGCCCTACGGGTCTTCCGTGGCCTATGGGGCCCTGCTGTCCTACCACGCCGATTTTGCCGAGGTGGGCCGCCAGGCCGGCAGGCAGGCGGCCAGGATTTTAGCCGGGACCGCTCCTGACCAGGTGCCCCCGGAGATTCCCCAGGTAAAACGCCTGACCCTGAATCTGAGGGTGGCCCAATCCCTGAATTTTTCTTTATCCCGGCGGCTTCTCAGCCGCGCCCATGAACTGTATTAGCCGGCCGCCGTCCGGCCCGGGGCGAGGACTGGTTCTCAAAGGTTGTCCCTGCGATGAACACTTTAACTGAAAACAAAGGAACCGGACGGGTTGCGACTCCCCGTCGTCTGAATTACCCGATTTTCCGCAGATTCTCGGGTAAAATCCTCTTATTGGGATTGGTGGCCGGCATCATCCCCCTGGCGTTCTTGTTGTTTTTCGGGGTGTTCTCTCAGGCCTTATTTCGCGATGTGCATCAATCCCTGTCTGATCTTAAGGCCAGGGAAGGGCAGCGGCTGGAGAGCTATCAGCATAAGCTCATCCACCAGCAGGTTCGGCAGAAGGCCCTGGATGTGGCCCAGGACATCAGTGAGTATCTGAAAAGCCACAAGGGAAAAACCTGGGAGCAGATCCTCAAAGACCCGGCCTTCCGGGAAGTGGCGGTGCAGCCGGTGGGCATGGTGGGGGAAACCTTTTTGCTGGCGGCCCCCGATAAAAAAATCCTGTTGCACCGGAAGCACACCTGCCAGGGTCAGAGCCTGGAAAAGGCCGTCTGTCTGGACGAGTTTAAGGCTGAACCCCCGAATTTTCACCTGGTGGACAACTTCAGCCTGCAGGAGTTCTCCCTGATGCCGAGCCAGGGGGGAGACTCCTACGTTCACGGCTTTTTGGTGCCGGTGGCCGGCCAGCCTCTCCGGGGACCGAAACTCATGGTGGGCGCCTGGGTGGATCGGGGGGAAATGGATCTGCTGCTGGCCCAATCCCGGACCATTTTCAAAACCACCCTGAATGTCTCCGAGACCCTCATCGAAAACCGTTTGGTGCAGTTTCGGGAAAACCTGTTTTATGTCCTGGCCATCCTGGGTTTGGCGGCTCTGGCGGTCAGCCTGGCTTTGGCCCGCTCCCTCACCCGCCAGGTGAACAAGCTCGCCCTGGCGGCGGAGGCTTTCGACCAGGGTAATCTGGGCTATCGCATCGCCGATCCGGGGCGGGACGAACTGGGTCAATTGGCCCGCACCCTGAACCGCATGGCCGCCAGCCTGAATGACAACACCATCTCCCGGATGGAATGGGAAAACACCTTCAATGCCCTGCCGGACCAGGTCATCGTGGTGGATGCCGAAGCCTGCGTCACCCGCCTCAACCGGGCCGCGGCCCTGTACCTGGAAGTGTTCCCCGAAGAGGCCCTGCGCTCCCACCTGACGGAGCTCAAACAGCCGGGCAAGGACTGGTTTCCGGAGGAGGCCCTGGCCCAGGCCCTGGAGCAGGGCAAAAAAACCCAGACCGAACGGTGCACCGATGACCACCACACCTTTCTGGTGACCGTGGACCCCTGCCGGGACCTTAAGGGACGCATCAGCGGCGTGGTATTCGTGGCCCGGGACATCTCTGCCCTGAAACGCATGCAAAGCGAGCTGGCCAAAGCCTCCCATTTTCTCCAGCAGATCATCGATTCGGCCCCCCTGGGGTTTATGTTCATCAACCCCGAGGGCCTCATCACGGAAGCCAATGCCCAGGTCTGCCGGGAGTTCGGCTATGTCCCGGAAGACATCCTCCACCGCCACTATGCCCTCCTGTATGCCAACGACGCGGAACATCAGCAGGTGATTGCCGAGCTGGCCGCCAAGGGGGAGGTGTTGGCCCGCCAGGTGGAAATCCGGGGGGGCAACGGCACGACCGCCCCCGCCCGCCTGTCGGTCCGGACCCTGACGGATAAGGACGGGGGCGTCATCGGCTCGGTGTGCCTGATGAGCAATATTACCGAGGAGGTCAGTCTGCAACGCCAGTTGGAGCAGGCGCAAAAACAGGAGGTCATCGCCACCCTGGCCGGCGGTTTGGCCCACAATTTCAACAACCTGCTCATGATCATCATGGGGCTCACCACCCTGATCCTGGAAAAGACCCCCAAAGATCACCCCATTTATGAAGATTTAAAGGACATTGAACGACAGCTGCGGGCCGGCCGGGAAGTAACCCGGAAGCTGTTGGCCTTCCGGCGGGCCTCATCCTATGAGATCCAGCCCCTCAATCTGAACAACCTGGTGGAGACCACCGCGGACATGTTCGGCCGCACCCGCCAGGAGTTGGTGATTCACAAGGAACTTTCCCCGGAACTGCCGGCGGTGGAAGTGGATTCCTCCCAGATTCAGCAGGTCCTGATCAACCTGCTGATCAACGCCTGGCACGCCATGCCCCAGGGGGGGGAAATCCTGCTCCGCACCCGGGCGGTGCACCTCACGGACTGGGACGACCCCAACTGGGAACTGGAGCCCGGCCCCCATGTCTGCCTGTCGGTGACCGACACCGGCAGCGGCATGGATGAAAACACGGTCAGCCACCTGTTCTCACCCTTTTTCACCACCAAGGAACCCGGCCAGGGCAGCGGCCTGGGGCTGGCCTCGGCCTACCGCATCATGAAGAACCATCGGGGCGCCATTCAGGTCATCAGCACCCCCGGCGAGGGCTCCACCTTCACCCTGTTTTTCCCCTCCTCCACCGCTGTCCCCCTGGACGTGGCCCCCGAAGAGAAACATATCGTCCCCGGACAGGGAACTATTCTGGTGGTGGAAGATGAGCCGACCCTGCGCCGGGTTTCGACCAAGCTGCTGGAAAAACTCGGCTATCAGGTTATGGAGGCTTCCTGCGGCGAGCGGGCCCTGGAGATTTTTGCCGAGCGCAACGGGGAGATCGACCTGGTCCTGCTGGACATGATCATGCCCGGTTTGAACGGCCTGCAAACCCTGGAGCGCCTCCGGGCCCTGAATCCCCGGGTAAGGGTGATCCTGTGCAGCGGCATGGACGAAGCCAAGGAAGAGAACCTGCCGTCCGGGGTGAGCTTTGTTCCCAAACCCGTGCCCCTGGAAATCCTCTCCCAAAAGGTGGCCGCGGCCCTCGGGTCGTAAGGGGTGATGAATATCAGTTGAACATCAAATATAGAGTTTTGATTTTTTAAGACTTCAATGCCAAAAATGTAGCCGCGAGGCTAAGCCTGCGTTCTTTTCCTTTTGGGGCTAATGGCGCAAGCTAAACGATCATGGAAAATTTGGGCCACCCCAGAGGCTGAAACAATGTAGAACAGCCGCCCCCGGCTGTTCATTAAAAGAGCAGGCGAGGGCGCCTGCTCTACATTTCCAAGGGTTTTTTCGGGGTTCCGCCTGTGGCTATATTTTGCAAGAGGCTCAAAGGTTTCAGCCCTTCTTTTGCCCCAACCTCACGGTGAGTCGGATGGGCGTTGGGGGGAGAGCAGCAGACTTGCGGCCTTGTGGCTCTCCCCACAGCGGATTTTACAGGGCCCGGGCCGCGGGGGCTACGCCCTTTCTCTCCTTGATGGCCGCATGGGCCGCGGCCATGCGGGCGATGGGGATGCGCATGGGGGAGCAGGACACGTAGTTTAAGCCGATCTTGTGGCAGAACTCGATGGCCTGGGGCTGGCCGCCGTGCTCCCCGCAGATGCCGATCTTGAGATCCGGCCGAACCTCCCGGCCTTCTTTGATGGCGATTTGCATGAGGCGGCCCACTCCCAGCTCATCCAGGATTTCAAAGGGGTTGTGCCGGAGGATGCCTTCGGTGTTGTAGATGGGCAGGAACTTGTTTTCAGCGTCTTCCCGGGAGAAAGAAAAGGTCCCCTGGGTGAGGTCGTTGGTGCCGAAGGAGAAGAACTCGGCCACCGTGGCGATGCGGCCGGCCCTGAGGCAGGCCCGGGCGATTTCCACCATGGTGCCGAATTTGTATTTGATTTTGACGTTGTAGCGCTTTTCCACCTCTTCGTGGATTTTTTCCACCCGGGGTTTTACCCATACCAGTTCCTGGACAGTGCAGACATTGGGGATCATGATCTCCGGGCGGACATCGATCTTTTCCCGCAGGGCCAGGGCCGCGGCCTCAAAAATGGCCTGGATCTGCATATCGTAAATTTCCGGGAAAGAGATGCCGCAGCGCACCCCACGGTTGCCCAGCATGGGGTTGTATTCATGGAGCACCCTGACCCGGCGCAGCACCTGTTCCTTTTGTTTGAGCAATTTCTGGTCCAGTCCCTTGGCCCGATAGTCGCTGAACTCCCGGATCATGGTCTCGATGCTGGGCATCTGTTTGGACAGTTCCGGGTCCAGCATGGCCACGGTGCCGGGGAGCTGCTCCAGGGCGTACATGATCTGCCGGAATTCCTTTAACCTGTTTACTTCATTGATTAATTCTTCAACAGTAGGCAGAAATTCGTGCAGGGGCGGGTCCAGGAGACGGATGGTGACGGGCAGTCCGTTCATGGCCCGGAAGATCTCCACAAAGTCCTGGCGCTGCATGGGCAGGAGTTTTTCAGCCCAACGTTCCCGTTCCCTGGCGGTGTCGGCCAGGATCATGTTGCGCATCAGGGGCAGGCGGTCCCCTTCGTTGAACATGCGCTCGGTGCGGCACAGGCCGATGCCCATGGCGCCGTGCTCCTGGGACTTTCTGGCCATATCGGGGGTGTCGGCGTTGGCCCAGACCTCGATTTTGGCGTATTTGTCGGCCCAATCCATCAGGGCCTTCAGGTCCTTGGGGAGGTCCGGGTCCAGCATGGGCACGACCCCCAGAAAGACGGCGCCGGCGGTGCCGTCGAGGGTGACGATGTCCCCTTCCTTGATGACCACGCCCCCCACCCGGGCTTCTTTCAGCTCATAGTTGATGTCCAGGCCCTCGGCGCCGGAGACACAGGGTTTGCCCATGCCCCGGGCCACCACCGCGGCGTGGGAGGTCTTGCCGCCCCGGCTGGTGAGAATCCCCTGGGCCGCGAAGAAGCCGTGGATGTCCTCCGGCTTGGTCTCCACCCGGGTGAGGATGATCCTTTCCCCCAGATTGCCTAAATGCTCGGCCCGGTCGGCGTCGAACACCACTTTCCCGGTAGCTGCGCCAGGTGAGGCCGAAATGCCCACGGCCAGGGGCTCTTGCTTGAAGTCCGGGTCGATGCGCCGGTGCAGGAACTGCTCCAGGAAGTCCGGGTCGATGCGCAGCAGGGCCTCCTCCTCGGTGATGAGGCCTTCTTTCACCAGGTCCACCGAAGTCTTGCATAGGGCCCAGGCGTTCATCTTGCCGTTCCGGGTCTGGAGCATGTAAAGCTTGCCCTTTTCGATGGTGAACTCGAAGTCCTGGACCTCATGGTAATGTTTCTCCAGGATGCTGCGCATTTTTTCCAGCTGTTTGTAAATCTCCGGCATGTCGGTGCGGAGTTCCTTGAGGGGCCGGGGGGTGCGGATGCCGGCCACCACGTCCTCCCCCTGGGCGTTGATCAGATAATCGCCGTACAGGAGATTCTCCCCTGTGCCCGGGTCCCGGGTGAAGCCCACCCCGGTGGCGGAATCGTTGCCCATATTGCCGAAGACCATGGTGCAGATGTTTACCGCGGTGCCGTAGGCCAGGTCCTTGGTGATGTTGAACTGGCGGCGGTAGTCCACGGCCCGTTTACCCATCCAGGACTTGAAAACGCCCTCCATGGACAGGAAGAGATGAGCCCAGGGGTCCTGGGGAAAGGGTTTGCCGGTGATGCGCTTGATGACATCCTTAAATTTCTGCACCACCTCCGCCAGGGCTTCCGCAGTGAGTTCAGTATCAACGTGCGCGTGATACTTCTCTTTGA
>JBGSLA010000004.1:0-5644 GCA_041740935.1 Desulfobaccales bacterium
CCTGTGCTACTAATTTTGAGTTTCTTGTTTTTCGACAAAGATTTTGCTTGCATCATGCTAATCTTATTAAGAAATCACTTCAATTTTTTCCGTTTGGTTCCGGCCGCAAGGCCGGGATGTGCCACCAGGTTTTTATAGAAATTGAGGGAGCCAGGGGCCCATGGGGAGCTGTTCCAAAAAGTTCCAGCGCTCCTTTTTCCCCGAGAAGACCTATACCCGGTAGGACGGGCTTTAAGCCCGTCCCGGCATGGGCAGGATGCCCGCGCTACCGGGGTCTTTTTTGAATGAGACATTCTTTTCTGAAACTTGGTTAACAGCCCGAGCCTCAGGCAAAATTCCCCAGGGAGAGGAAGGGTCAGTCTGAGCGCAAACAAGAATCTCGTATTTTCTAAGGCTTGAGATCCTTCACTGCGTTCAGGATGACAAAATAAACCACTTTTGCAAGAGCCTCAGCCCGAAATAGAAGAAGGCATCCCCTTGCCCGGCAACGCCACCGTCCATCCGTGGTCAAATAACCAGCACCGCGGCGCCGTCGATCTTGCCGGCTTTCACCAGTTTCAGGGCCTGGTTGGCTTCGGCCAGGGGGAAGAGCTGCACCTGGGGGCGGAGGGGGATGGCGGCCGCCAACGCCAGGATTTCCCGGCCGTCCTGACGGGTGCTGGCCGTCACCGAGCGCAGGGTTTTTTCAAAATAAAGATGCCGGTCATAATCAAGGGAAGGGATGGCGGACAGGTGAATGCCGGCCAGGGCCAGGGTGCCGCCCCGCTCCAGGGCCCGCAAGGCCTCGGGGACCAGGGTGCCGGCGGGGGCGAAGATGATGGCGGCGTCGAGCTTGGTGGGCGGGGTGTCTTCGGCCCGGCCCACCCAGACGGCCCCCAGTTGCCGGGCCAGCTCCTGATGCCCGGGGCTGCGGGTGAAGACCAGGACTTCGCAGCCCCAATGCCGGGCCACCTGGATGGCAATGTGGGCCGAGGCCCCGAAGCCGTAGAGCCCCAGGCGGCCGCCGGGTTTGATTCCCGACAGGCGCAGGGCCCGGTAGCCGATGATGCCGCCGCAGAGCAGGGGCGCGGCGCTCTCGCCGGGAAGGTCCGCCGGCAAGGGGTACACGAAGTCGGCGTCCGCCACCACCTGCTCGGCGTAGCCCCCATCCCGGTGCAGGCCGGTGAATTCGGCGGATTCGCACAAATTTTCCTGCCCGCCCAGGCAAAAGCGGCAGACCCCGCAGGTCCGGTAAAGCCAGGCCAGGCCCACCCGATCCCCGGGTTGGAAGCGCATGACCCCGGGCCCCTGGTCCACCACCCGGCCCACCACCTGGTGGCCGGGGATAACGGGCAACCGATCCAGGGGGAGTTCCCCCTCCACGGTATGCAAATCGGTGTGGCACACCCCGCAGTGGCTCACCTGGATGACGATCTGTCCCGGACCGGGCAGGGGGGGCGGCAGTTCCACGGGTTTCAAGGGAGAGCCGGCCACAGGGCCGGGGAATTCCAGGAGCATGGCTTTCACGGCGCAAACCTCGAATTGGGGTGGGGGAGGGTCACAAAGGCGACAGCGCCGCCCTCCCTGGCGTAATGCTCGGTTTATGTTACCACAATTCCAGACAAAAAGGAGGAATTCTGTGGGGCCCGGCAACCAGGGGCGAGCCTTGCGCAAAGCAGTTGGCTCCCTTATACTGGGGTAATTACACCATTGTGCCGGTCAACCCTTGAGGTGATTATGCCTGTAAAACAACCTGTGCGTTTTTCCATCTGGTATTTTCTGTCGTTTTTCCTGGTCCTGGCCCTGATCCAGACCTTTTTTGCCATGCAACGGTCATATCCCCTGAGCTATCGAGACTTCCGGCGCCTGGTGGAAACCAAGGGGGTGGATGACCTGGAGATCTCCGGGGACACCATCACCGGGGTCCTGTCGCCAAAGGCAGTGCAATATCTGGCCGACGAGACCAAGGAACCCGAACTGCCCCAACGCCTGGCTAAACAATTCCCCAAGGAGCCGATGTTTTCCACCGTGAGAATGGATGACCAGGACCTGCTGGAGCGCCTGGACAAGCAGGGCATCAAATATACGGCCCTGCCAGACCGTTCCTGGCTCACCTCCATGGTCTCGTATCTCTTGCCCATGCTGCTCCTGGTGGGTCTGTGGCTCTATATTTTCCGCCGCCTGAGCGCCGGTCCGGGGGGCATCATGTCCATCGGCAAAAGCAAGGCCAGGGTGTATGTGGAAGATGAAACCAGGGTCACCTTCGCCGACGTGGCCGGGGTGGAGGAAGCCGAAGAGGAACTCAAAGAGATTATCGAATTCCTCCAAAATCCGGCCAAATTCCAGGTGTTGGGGGGCAAAATTCCCAAAGGGGTGCTTTTGGTGGGGCCGCCGGGCACCGGCAAGACCCTTTTGGCCCGGGCCGTGGCCGGGGAGGCCGGGACGCCCTTTTTGAGCCTCACCGGTTCGGATTTTGTGGAAATGTTCGTGGGGGTGGGCGCCGCCCGGGTGCGGGACCTCTTCCAGCAGGCCCAGGAAAAGGCCCCGGCCATTATTTTTATCGATGAACTGGATGCCCTGGGCAAGGCCCGGGGGCTGAGTCCTTTTTCCAGCCATGAGGAGCGGGAGAACACTCTGAACCAACTCCTGTCCGAGATGGACGGCTTCGACACCCGGAAGGGGGTCATCATCATGGCCGCCACCAACCGGCCGGAGATCCTCGACCCCGCCCTCATCCGGGCCGGGCGCTTCGACCGCCAGATCCTGGTGGACCGCCCCAGCCTCATGGGCCGGGAGGATATCCTGAAAATTCACACCCGGGAGGTGAAACTGGCCCCGGACGTCAACCTGCACACCCTGGCGGCCCGCACCCCGGGCATGGTGGGGTCGGATCTGGCCAACATCGTCAATGAAGCGGCCCTGCTGGCGGCCCGCAAAAGCCGGGACGCGGTCACCATGCAGGACTTCGAGGAGGCCATCGACCGGGTGGTGGCGGGCCTGGAGAAGCGCAACCGCGTGATGAACCCCAAGGAAAAAGAGATCGTGGCCTACCACGAAACCGGCCACGCCCTGGTGGCCGAGGGCATCCCCGGGGTGGATCCGGTGCACCGGGTGTCCATCATTCCCCGGGGCATCGGCGCCTTAGGGTACACCATGCAGCTGCCCACCGAAGACCGCTTCCTCATGACCAAAAGCGAGCTCGAAGACCGCATGGCGGTCATGCTGGGCGGCCGGGCGGCCGAGGCAATCCATTTCGGCGAAATCTCCACCGGGGCCCAAAACGACCTGTACCGGGCCACGGACATCGCCCGCTCCATGGTGCGGGAATACGGCATGAGCGAGACCTTGGGCCCCCTTACCTTTGAGCGGGAAAGGCGGCCGTTGTTTCTGGAAACCATGATGCCACCCTCGGCCAAGGACTACAGCGAGGCCACCGCCCAGGAGATCGACCGGGAGGTCAGCGCCCTGGCGGCCAAGGCCTATCACCGGGCCAAGGAGATTTTGGAAAGCAAGCTCGACACCCTGGGAAAGGTGGCCCTGGTGCTGCTCGACAAGGAGGTCCTGGAGGGGGAGGAGCTCAGACGGTTGCTGAACGAACATCCCAAGGAAGCGTGAGTCCTGAAGACACAGAAAAAATAAGGCCTTAAAGTGTGACATTTAACTTGAATCATGGTTCCCAAGCTTCCGCCCTAACAAGTTCATCAGGGCAGTCACTAACGAGCCGATGGCTTTCTCAAAGCCAGGAAAAATCCGGTGGGGCGGGCCTCTGTGCCCGCCCAAACCCTTGGCGGCCAGGGACGGCCGCCCCACCAGAATATGGCCGCCTGAAGAAATTTTCCAAGACTGGAACTTGGGAACTGCAATTATCCTCTTTCTCGGTGCGAAACCCACCGAAGACAGGTGATTTCTCTCTGTGAACCAAGTCCCCGCCCCGCCCGACAGGTTTTTCTCCTCCGGAGCCGCCCTCCAGGATTTTATCCTGCAGGAAGTTGGGCCGGGGTCATTGATTATCGTCCCCCACCGGCGGCTGGCCCGGCAGGTGTGGCACAAGCAGCGGCTGGCCAATCTTAAGCGGGGCCTCACGGCCTGGGAGCCCCTGCCCCTGATGACGCTTCCCGACTGGTGGGCCGAACTCTACCGCCACCTCTGGCCCCCCTATGCCCTGGCGCCGCCCCTGGTGCGCCTGGCCCTGTGGCGCCGGGCCATCGCCTTGGCCCCCCCTCTGGAGGGGACCTCCCCCGACCTGGAGTGGGCCCAGGCCCTGGACGAGGCCCATGAGCTGCTCCTGCGCCACGCCTTGCCCCTTATCCAGCCGGGTCCTGGGGAGCCGCCCCTGGTGCGCTGGCGCCGGGCCGTCACCCGCATCTATGGGGAGCTGCTCCGGGAACAGGGCCGGCTGGCCCCCGGAGAGACGCCGGCCTTCCTGCAGGCCGCCCTGGCCGGCAAGGCTCTGCCGCTGCCCGCCGGCCTGGTGGTGGTGAGCCTCTCCACTTTGGCCCCGGTGGAGGAAAGCTGGCTTGAGGCCGTGGCCCGCCACC
This sequence comes from Desulfobaccales bacterium, assembly GCA_041740935.1. Taxonomy (GTDB): domain Bacteria; phylum Desulfobacterota; class Desulfobaccia; order Desulfobaccales; family 0-14-0-80-60-11; genus JBGSLA01. Next base: position 4,518 of record JBGSLA010000004.1, read on the forward strand.
TTCCGGTCACCCGGGTTTTTATCCGGGGCGATCCGGACCATCTGCGCCGAGGATGCGAATTTCCGGATCAGGAGGAGGAAATGGCCTGGGTGGCGGCCCGGCTGCTGGAATGCCGCCATCTTGAGGAAATTCCCCTGCACCGTCTGGCCGTGACCTCCCCGGTCATGGACCGCTACGCCCCCCGCTTCCAAAGTTTTCTCCAGGAGATCCTGGGGCCCGCAGCCCACGGGGACGGCTGGGCCTACAACCTGTCCCACGGGCCGCGCCTCAGCGACGCTCCTCTCGGGAAGGCGGCCCTCCTGCCCCTGGCCTTTCCAGCCCAGGGAGAGCGCCGGGAGGATCTCACGGCCCTGCTCCTTTCCCCCTATTACCAGGCCTTGAAGCCTCAGCAAGGGTCTCTGGCCGTCTGGGACCGTCTCTGGCGGGAACAGGGCGCGGCCCAGGGCTGGGAGCATCTCCAGGCTGCGGCTTTTCAGGCGGTCTCCGGGGTTCCGGCTCTGGGGGACATTCTTGCTGCTTTGGAAAAAATATGGTCCCGGGACAATTTCCCCCCCGGCACCGGCGCACAATGGGCCGCCTGGCTCCGGGAAACCTGGAAGGCCCTTGGCTTTCCCGGACCCCTGGAAGGGGGCGAGATGCGGCAGTTTGAGCATCTCGAAACCATACTGGGGGAATTCACTGCGGCCCTCGGGGACGAAAACCTCTCACCCGCCGAGGCGCTCGCCTGGCTGCACCACGCCCTTAAGGACAAAACCCTCCCCGGCCCCGGTCTGGAGGAGGCGGGGCTCCAGGTGCTGGGCTGGCTCGAAATGCGGGGCCTGGACTTCGACCGGGTCTTCTGCCTGGGCATGAATTCGGCGGGCTTTCCCGGTTCCGCCCGCCCCCTGCCGCTGTTGAGCCGGGCGGAACGGCAGCAGGTCCTGGGCGGCACCCAGGAAAGCCAGGACCGCTTTGCCCGGGAGATTTTTGAAAATCTTCTAGGCACCGCGCCCCACCTCACCTTCACCCGGCCGGCTTTTGAAAATCAAGAGCCCCAGGTGGGCACCCCTTTTTTTACCAAACCCTGGGAAACTGCGCGGATGCCCTTTCTCAGCCGCGCCGACCCCGCCTGGCTGCGGGCGCCAGAT
>JBGSLA010000005.1:0-22866 GCA_041740935.1 Desulfobaccales bacterium
GGCGGGCCAGTTGGGCCCGGGCCGCGTCCCGATCCCGGCGGCTGGGGCGGCGTCCCAGACCGAGGCGGCCGTAGGTCCCCATGAGGACCACGTCCAGGACGCTCACCGGAAAGCGGGGGTTGGTGAGGGGCCGCTGGGGCAGATAGCCGATGAGATTGCCCTGGCGCCGGGCCTGACGGGGGTCCTCCCCGAACACCCGAACCTCCCCCCGGGTGGGGGCGATGAGGCCCAGGATCACCTTCAGGAGCGTACTTTTGCCCGCGCCGTTGGGGCCCAGCACCCCCACGAAGGCGCCCTCCTGAATGCCCAGGGTGACATCCTCCAGCACGGGCTGGTGGTTGTAGGTCACCCAGAGGTTCTGGATATCGATGACTACAGGGTTCATTTCAGGGCCTGGGCCAGCACCGCCAGATTGTGGCGCATGAGTTTCAGGTAATCGCCGCCGTAGGGCGGCCTTCCCCCCAACGGGTCCAGGAGGAGGACCTTGACCCCCGCTTCCCGGGCGATGACTTCCGCCACCCGGGGGCTGAGCTGGGGCTCGGCGAAGACCGCCTGCACACCGGACTTTTTTATGGCCGCGATAATCCGCTGCAGGTGTCCGGGAGAGGGCTCCCGCCCCGGCGCGGCCTCGATCACCCCCACCTCCCGCAGGCCGTAGCGCCGGGAGAAATACGTGAAAGCCGGGTGGAAGGTGACATAATCCCGTTGGCGGAAGGTGGCGACTTTTTGGGTTATTTCTTCATGGAGTTTGTCCAATTCGCCCAGATAGGCGGCCAGGTTTGCTTCGTATGCTTTTTTATGGGCCGGATCCGCCTGGATCAGGGCCTGGGCGATCCGCCGGCAGATGTCCTTGGCCAGCACCGGGTCCAGCCAGACGTGGGGATTGCCCTGTTGGTGTGAATGTTTGGCCGGGATGTGGTGCTCTGGTGATTCCCCCTTCGTGGCCGACTCCTGGTGTCCATGCTCCTGACTTTCTCCATGCTCCTCATGGTGATGAGCCACTTCCTGGAGGAGGGGCAGGCCGGCGACGGCCTCCACCGGAACACATGCTTTGGCGGCCCCGGAGGCCATCAGGCGCTCGGCCCAGGGGTCGAGCCCGGCGCCCACATACACGAACACCCGGGCCTTCATGGCCCGGGCCACGGCCACCGGGGTGGGCTCGAAGACATGGGGGCTGGCCCCGGGCGGAATGAGGACCTTGACCGACACCAGCTCTCCGCCGATTTTCTCGCAAAAATCCCCCAGGGGCACAATGCTGGCGATTACGGGGAGTTTGTCGGCGGCGCCGCCCACCCGGACGGTGAGCGCCAGGCCGAGGGCCAGGAACAGAGCCATTTTCCAGAAAAAGGGTCTGAAGGTCATTTTGCAACTCAGTTGTATTTTAGGTAATATCCCGGCACTTGTGACACAGCCCCGCCATCCTGATTTCCAGGCGGTCCACCCGGTTTCCCAGGGGGCCTTTCAGTTCCTGCCAGACGCGCTCCAGGGGCACCGGTTCCAAACATTGCAGCGCGCCGCAGGCCTGGCACTGGAAATGGGGATGGGGCGGGTGATGCTCGCAGGCTAGTTCATAATAAGCCGGACCGCCCTCCGAGGACACCGTGCGCACCAACCCCAGCCGCGTCAGGTCGTCCAGGATGCGGTAAATGCTCACCTTGTTGACCGGACGCCCGGCCCGGATGGCTTCCAAAATCTCCCGGGCCTGCCAGGGCCGGTCCTCGGAGCCCAGGGTTTCCAGGACCTTGAGCCGCAGGGGGGTGGGCCGCAGCAGGCGCCGGGCCAGGACTTCGGAAAAATTGCACCGGTCATTCATAGAGTTTTCGGTTTTCTGTTTTCTGTGAAGAAATTCAGATTATTGTGCGAGGCTCCAGCAAAATTCCCCTTTGTGGGGAAGTGGCATTCTGAGCAATGCGAAAAATCCCGTATTTCTGGAGGATGAGATCCTGCATTTCGTTCAGGATGACCAATAAACCACTTGGTAAGAGCCTGCAGTGGTTCGTTGAGTTCATGCCAACAGGACCCTGATATCCTTGGTTATATTGTAGCATTTTATAACTTAGTTGCAAATTTTTTCCGGGCCTGCCGGCCAGCTGGTCGCAAGGCCTGGGCAAATTGACAAAACCTGGGGCCGCAGGCTATATTGACGTCAGGCGCAGGAGGGATGGCCGAGTGGTTTAAGGCGGCGGTCTTGAAAACCGCTGACCGAAAGGTCCGTGGGTTCGAATCCTACTCCCTCCGCCAGTCAACTATTTGATTTTCCAAGATATCTTTATTGGAAACCCTTCAAAATTTTGTCACCGGATAGTCACTGGCGAGCTGGTGACTATCCGGTCCCCGTCAATAAGAAGCTCTCCCAAATGTTCTGCTTCGCCCCTTCTGACGGCCATACCATCCTGGCGCTTAGAAAAAAGATTTCCGTCTGGGGTCTGGGATTATTTTCAAGACCATAGAGCTTCTTGCAAAATTCAATAAAGTGAGCCGGTGTCATGCTGAGCGAAGCGAAGCATCTCGTATTTGCAAAAGGTTGAGATCCTTCACTTCGTTCAGGATGACAAAATAAAACACTTTTGCAAGAGCCTCATCTGGTTGCAGTAAATATTATTCAGGGGTCACCATGGACGAGCCCAAAATAAAGACAATTGAGGAACTGGAAGATGCCTTGAAAGGACAGGAAACAGGTCATTATGTTTTGCGCCTTTACGTGGCCGGCCTTAACAGAATATCTCTCCGGGCCTCCCATGAGGCGCATCAGATTTGTCGCAACAATTTGCTGCTCCGGCAATTTGACGAGGTCCCCCGCCTGGAAAGCTTCGATAGGACCGGCGGGAAAAATGGTCCGGCCGCCTCCAAGCCATTTCCCATCAGTTCGATTCTTCAAGGAAAGATCTTTCAGGGCCTGGAGGTCAGCTTCCACCCGCCCGAAGGCCGGGAGCCTGTGGAGATGTTACTGAATGCCGGGCCCCTTCGGGGCCGCCAGGGGGAGGTCATGGGCGCGGTGGTGACCTTGATGGACATCACGGAGCGCAAGAGGGCTGAGGAGGCTCTGAAGGCGGGCCACGACCGACTGGAACAGAAAGTGAAAAGCCGGACCGCGGAACTGCTGTCCATGGTGGCTCAACTCCAGGAGGAAGTAACGAATCGTCTGCAGGCGGAAGAATCTCTTAAGGGACTGGCCGACCTCATCAGGTACGCCCTCAGCCGGGGCATCGCCACCGGCCCCCCTTGAGGTTATCAAGAGCCGGAGCACCGAAAAGGCCCGTTTCGGGAGAAGAGCCGGGGCTCCCCGCCAGACCCACCGTCTCCCGGAAGCTTTGAAGGGAAGAGAAAAAGCACTCCCGCGGCAACCTCCTTTCGCCTTTCCCCTGAAAAATTCGGCCGCTCTCCGTAATTTTCAGTATGCTCACCTTTGCCTATGGCGAGTGTACATTTCTCACCCCCCCAATTAGTCACTTTTGTCCATAGGCTTGCTCCGCCCCCGGAGGGATAATGACGTTAACTCAGATTCTCCACCCACGCACGTAACTGGATCACCTCGGCAGGAATTTTTTTTACTCCCATCTTCCCTGGAAAATTTCAGCCTCCCTCGGAGGTTCAAGGAGACGCCATGAGACCGGAAGATATTTTAATCGTCAATAAGGAGGATTAGATCATGCCGTTAATCCACGTGGTGATAGTCTTGGTCGTAGTTGGGGTAATTCTCTACCTCATCAACGCCTACATCCCCATGGCAGGCTCCATTAAAACGATCTTGAATGCTGTCGTCATCATTGTCGTAGTCTTGTGGCTCCTGAGCGTTTTTGGGCTCATCGGGGAACTCTCCACGATCCGGATAGGTAAGTAACTGCCTGGGCATCGTTTTGCCCATGCCCAGGCGCCTTGAGGGGATGGGCAGGCCAAACCTCTCTGGTTTCTCCAGATCCAAGGAGATCTGACCATGAAAGGCAAATTGTTCAATAATCTTAGATTGAGGAGATCACATCAATGAAGAATGTCAGGAACATATCATTGCTAATGATTTTGGCACTGGCGCTGAGCTTGGGGTGGGCGGCGTCGGTCTGGGCCCAGCCCATGGGTAAGGGCAAGGGCCCGGGGATGAGGAATCTGACCCCGGAGCAGGCGGGTAAGATTTTCGACCTCAAAGAAAAGTTTTATGCCGACACCGTGGACCTGCGTAAGCAGATGATGGCCAAGGAGGCGGAATTGGCGGTTTTGTGGGAGGCTGAAAAGCCGGATCAGAATGCCGTCCAGGCCAAGCAGAAGGAACTCAATGCCCTGAGAGACCAGATGCAGGAGAAGATGACGGCCATCCAGTTTGAGGCCAAGAAGATCGCCCCCAACTTCAACATGGGCATGAGTGAGGGCATGGGTCAAGGACCTGGCATGGGTATGGGTATGGGCCGCGGTTCCGGTGGGGGTATGGGCCCGGGCCCCGGTGGGGGTATGGGCCCCGGTGCCGGCCCGCCGCCCGCCAAATAGCCAAGCTTGTAATAAACCCTCTGGAGCTGAAGGGCCGGAGCAGCCCTTCAGCCATGCCCGGTCTGCCCGCCGAGCGTGCGGCCAAAGGAGATGAAAATGGGACTGATTGTGCTCATTATTGTCATTATTTTGCTGGTTGGAGCCTTCCCCAGGTGGCCACATAGCCAAAACTGGGGGTATGCCCCCAGCGGTATCCTGGGGACGGTCCTGATAATCGTGCTCATCCTGTTCCTCCTCGGGCGTCTATAAGAGGAGTGCGGGAATCGACCAGGAGGCGCACCGGCCAGGGATCAAGGTGGCCGGCACGGAGGCCGTCCCCTGGCAATATATGGCCATCACTACCGGAAGATATGCCGTGGGTGAAGAGAGGCAGGTAAAAATTGAGCCCATGATCCGTATAGTGCCTGAAATAAGAGCTGGTAATCCGGCAGGAAGGCAATATCATGGAACAAACGTATAACTACGAAGACATCGAACAGCTGCTGGCTGAGGCCGATGATCTCCTCCAGCAAATTGATCCCGAGATCATGGCATACCTGGAAGAAGAGCAACGGGCTCAACTTGAACAACAGGCTCAAAGATTGAAAGAACTCAAGTCTGAGGTTCAGGGCAAGATCGGGAAGAAAGGACCATCAAAGAGCAAGCCTTATAGCGAGGGCATGCACGAGGCGATGGACGATATTGTGAAGGCCATGAAAGACCTGGCAAGCTATCTTTCCTGATTTCCAAGGCAAGCCGCGGGTGGCGATGGCTTTAACATAAAGCAGGTCGACTGTCGCCGGCTGTGGAAAAAATGCCGACCGTATCAGGCAAAGAGACGATTGAGCGAATCATGTTCACCACCAAATCCGACCCCGGCCGGACTGAAACCCAGGAAAGCCCTGCGGCCGTTCAGAGAATTTCCGATCCGGAAGCTGAAGGGGAACAAAGCCCCCAAGCCCTGTGGGCCCATCTGCGCCGTGAATTGCGAACGCCCCTGGACGCCGTCATCGCCTGCAGTGAACTGCTGCTGGCAGGCGCCGATGATACAGGCCAGGCAGATTTTATCGCCAACCTGAACCTGATTCACTCCGCCGGCCATCAACTCCTGGAGATAATCAACGACCTTTTGGACCCCGACAAATGTGCCTCCGGCGATATCGTCTTTAATCTGGCCTCCCTGGTGGCCAATCTGCACTATAAGGTGCGTCTGCCGATCAACGATGTCATCGGTTTCAGCGAGACTCTGCTGGAGAACGCCGCCGAGCAAGGGCGGCTGGAGATTATCGCTGATCTGAAGAAGATTCAATCTGCCGCGGAATACGTCGTCTCTTACATCAATGAAATCATCGATTTTGGAAAAATCGATGCCGGTCTGAAGAAAGCCGGCGCCGCAGATGCGGAGCGACTGGCTCTTGTTGACCATGTCATGCTTAGTCTCCGGGGACTGACTCAGGATAGCGCGGCCGTAACCGGTTATGAACGCGGTTCTATACTGGTGGTGGATGATAACGGCATAAACCGCGACCTCCTGTCGCGTTATCTGGAGCGTCAAGGGCATGCGGTGCAGGTGGCGCCCAACGGCCGGCAGGCCCTGGAGATGATCACCACCGGCGCTTTCGACCTGGTGCTCCTGGATATCACGATGCCGGGGCTGACCGGTTATGAGGTGCTCCAACACCTGAAACATTCCGCAACCCTGCGGGACCTGCCGGTCATGATGATTGCCGGCCTGGATGAAATGGACCGCGTGGTCAGCTGTATTGAACTGGGGGCGGAAGATTATCTGCCCAAGCCTTTCAACCCGGTGCTGCTGCGCAATCGAGTGGGTGACTTTCTGGAAAAAAAGCGGCTGCGGGATCTAAAAGTCGAGCAACAGCGACAATTGACTGAACTCAACACCACCCTGGAACTGCGCAACCGGTTTATTCGCCAGACCTTCGGCAGCTACCTCTCGGATGAAATCGTCGACACGATCCTGGAGAAGGGGGGACTGAAAATAGGGGGGGAAAAACGGCGGGCGACCATGCTCATGGCCGATCTGCGCGGCTTCACCTCCTTAAGTGAGCGTCTGCCGGCGGAGGATGTGGTGGCGATGCTCAATATTTATCTCGAGACCATGACCGAAATCATCCAGAAGTACCAGGGCACCATCGACGAATTCATCGGCGACGCCATCCTGGTGATCTTTGGGGCTCCCATCCTGCGCCCCGACGACCCGCTCCGAGCCGTGGCCTGCGCCCTGGAAATGCAATTGGCCATGACCTCGGTCAATGAGCGCAATCGCCGGTCCGGGTACCCCGAGGTGGCGTTAGGCATCGGCATCAACACCGGCGAAGTGGTGATGGGCAACATCGGTTCTCAGAAGAGAATCAAGTATGCCGTGGTGGGCCGCGCCGTCAATCTCACCGCCCGCATTGAATCCTATACGGTGGGCGGCCAAATCTTTATTTCAGAAACCACCCTGGACGAATGTGGCGAAATCTTGTGGATCGACCGCGCCCTGAAGGTTATGCCCAAAGGCATTAACAAACCGCTGACCATCCATGAAGTGGTAGGTATCGGGGGAGATTTTCAGCTCTTTCTGCCCCCGAAACCAGAAATTTCCTGGATAGAGCTCAAGCAGGTGATCCCCGTCCAGTTTACCGTGGTGGATTGGAAACCTACCGAAGAGCTGGGGCATGGGGGGGCCATCACCAAAATAGCCCCTAAGATGGTCGAAATTCACTCTAAGGTCCTGCCCTCCCCGCTGGCGAACCTGCGGATTTCCCTGTACGACCCCGACGACCGGGAAATTACCGACGACCTGTACGGCAAAGTGGTGGCTCACCTCTGCGAAACCCCCCCGGCCTTCCTGGTCCATTTCACCTCCCTACCCCCGGAAGCCGAGGCCTTTTTAACAGAGTTCCTGGGCGCCGCCCTGAATTGACTTGGTGGATTTGGGCCTTATTATCCATGAACAGGATGGGGGAATATGTCGCTTCCCACCATGGTTGCTTCGCTCCTACGAAGGAGGGAATCGCGCTGAATTTTAAATCTGGTTTGGGAGCTACCTACCTGGGAGGAGGCACATGTGGATTCCTTGGGCCTCTTTCAGGCAAATAAGGGCGCTCAACAACTATGGAATTGATCCTATGGCAAGGTAGTTGCTATTTCTGGCAGGACCTCTACAAACCAAAATCAATGCGCCAAGAGTAGGGGTCGGGGTTTCTTACCATGCTCGGAGATGCAATGTGCATGTACCCTTGGTCTCTCCTGTCCCTCACCATTAACCGGCAGTCCTGGCCAGGAATCTTTAAGTTATACAGTTGTATAGTATCTGGGTCCTGAGGGGCAGGTAACTTGATAAATTAATAAAATAATTTTTTCTTTAATAAAATATTTGACAAATGAATAGAAAATTATGCTATCCTGCCGACAGGAGGAGGTATGGATTTCAAAGACCGAAACTTTGGGGGATTTTTTTAAGATTAACCGTTTAAAAAAAACCATTTTTTGAAAGAGGGGATTCTATCGCATGATCTCGGTCCAATAGGTGGAAGACAAAACCCAAGAAAAGCCATGGTAAGGTCAAGCTATGGATTTTTTGGAAGAAATCGCACAACCATCTTCTCTGAAAAGGAAGAAAAGGTGGGGAAAATAACCAAAAACTTGAAAGGAGAAGAACCATGATGAAACGATTGGCATTGATTTGCTGCATTTTGTTGTTACCGACCTTCGCCGCCGCCGCCTCAAGTTCAGACGGAAATACCCACTATGGAGAGTTCTGGGTCGGTGGTCAATTAGGGGCAGTATTTACTCTTGACCCAAGCTTTGACTTGCCGTTCCTGGGGTCACGCAGCGTCCAGGTTGATCCCGCGTTTTCAGCAGGCGCCATTGCCGGCTACAACTTCTGTATGCCCCACAGACAAGTCTGGGAAAGGTATTTCGGCGTGGCTGTGGACTTCCAATGGAACCAATTCAATTTGCATCACGACAGCAATTTGTTCGACTTCAGGGCTAAGGGGAACCAGTATGCTCTGTCCTTCCTGGCCAGGGTACAATACCCGCTCATGGGAAGTGAAAGGTTTACCTTTGGCCGGATAACGCCATTCCTCATGGCTGGCCCGTCCATCGTCTGGACAGATTTCGGCGGCGGCAGGAATACCGATACCGACGTCGGGGTCGTGGCTGAGCTTGGCATGGAATTTTTCGTGGTTCCGCATTTGTCCATTGGGCCGTCCTTCCGTTACCGTCATGTCTTTAGTGACCCGGAGCTGGACCAGATGATGGTCCTGGGTCGTCTGGCCTACCACTTCTAACCGGAGGTAGTCTCAATGAATAAAAAAATGATTTTCCTGCTGTGCGTACTCATGGCCATGGTTTGGACTGCGGGTTGTGCCTGTCCGGGACCCAAGCCCCCGCCCCCACCAGCCCCCGTGGTGGCACCCGAGCCTTACCGGCCGGCGCCGCCGCCGGTTATCCAACCCAAGCCGATAGAGGAGCCCGTTCCTTCAAAGAAGCTGAAGAAACGCGTCATCTATTAATGCCGCTGTTGATATTTTGCGGGGGAATCCCGGTTCACCAAGCCAATGGCCGAATGGACCGGGCCAGGTAGAAGTTTCCTGCTGAATTGTGGCAATGTGAATTTTAAAAATCGTGACTTTATTCACATTGCCACAATGAGGTAGGATCGGCAAGAAAGGGAACCCCCGTCCGCAGACACTCACCCCCATCACCTTATCAAAATAAAATGTGCATGATTCAAGGTCAAGAGTCAGGGTGACTCCAGGCGCACCCCGGTCTTGAATTCGTTTCGGGAGATGGTTAAATTAACAAATAACTGCATTTTATAAGCTTAATCCAGGGAAACAGCGCGGATGAAAAAATATATTTTGTTATTTTCAGTAGCACTATTAGCTAATGTTCTTTTATCTCCAACTCTCGCGGCAGATATCTTTCAGGGGTATGAAAAAGTTATCTGGATTGATCAGCTCAAGCAAGTGGGCGCAGCTTATGAAACCTATGGGAAATGGCAAAAGGTTCGGGAGTTTCCGGTGCTGACCGGCGACGATGAAACGACCACCGACCCGGGCATGTATGTGGTGCGAGTGAAACAGGAAGACTATTATTCGCGAAAATACCAGACCCCCATGCCTTACTCCATATTTTTTGATTATACCGCGAGAGCCGCGATTCACGGAGGAGAAGTACCGCCGCCGCGGCAGAGAATAGGGGTAGCCACCCATGGCTGCGTGCACGTGGAGCAGCCCCACATCAAGTGGTTATATGATTGGACGGAGACCGGCAAAACCCTGGTGGTGGTCATCGGGCGGAGAACGCAGGAGTAAAGATAGTTTCAGTTATCAGGAGCTTTGGCAAGAGATAGCGCCACCGGTGAGCGCCAAGGCTAGGTCTCAAAACGTCGGCGCTGGGTGAGGGGGTAGGGGCAGGCTGATATGACCCGCCCCTCAGGTGGGTTGACCTGCTACTTTTTGCTGGGCTTGTCTTTCTGGTCGACCTTCTGAGCGTCTTTCTTGGGCTTTTTAACTTCCTTCTTGCGCTTGTCCTTCTTGCCTTTATCTCCCATAGCTTTCTCCTCCGATTTTTCGACTTTTCAGTCTTGTTAAGAGTTAAGGATATTTTTGGGATCTAGGCCAACTCTCTGGGAATATTCCTGCTTCTCATGAAGACATTATTTCTTTGACGCTTTCCATCACTTTTATGAGGTAGTTTTCATCCCAACCTTCCACCAGCGTCGGCGTTTCCAGAATGCGTCTGGGAATGTGAAGCTGGCCGAGATCAAAGCCCTCCCTCTCCTTAAAGCGGTATTTTTCCCGATGAATCTCTTTGCCGATGTCCAGAAGATCCTCTGGATCGATGGAAAACCCCGATAACTGGAGGGCTCTGGCCACCACATCCTTTTTATAGATCTCCCTGGCAAAGAAGCAGACCACCAGGCTGGAAAGAATCTGCCGCCAATGCTCCTCCATCAAGAGGGCCTCGGCCAGTTCCCGGGGGGCGACCAGGTTCTTGGCCAGAATCTTTTGGTCGACGCTGTAGCCGGCGTTATCCAGATGACTGTGCCGGGCGCCGATTAAGACCCCCAGGTGCGAAGCCGGTCCGGTGTGGTAGCCCGGCATCTCGTTGCCGCCCATAGCCAGGGCGAAATCCCGGCCGCCGTAGAGGGAGGAGGCCCGGTCCACTCCCTGGGCCAGGGCCCGATAGAAGTGATTGGGCTGCTCCACTATGAAGCGAACCGCTTTGAGGTAAGCAGGGTAATGGCCCCAGCCCAGGGTTAACCCGAGGGTTTCTTTCTCGGAGATATTGCCTCTTTCCTGGGCTTCGGTGGCCCAGGCCAGGATGACCCCGGTGCTCATGGCGTCCAGCCCCAGGGCCTCCACCCGGTCCATCAAGCGCATAAGGCCCTTGGCATCGCTGCCGCCGAGCATGGACCCGAGGGCGTACATCGGTTCGTAATCATAGGAAATCATGGAAGTTTTATAAAAATAAGGCTTCACCGGGTCCGGCTCCCGCAAGGCCGCGATGTGAATGCAGCCCACCGGACAGTGGGAGCAGGCCAGGCGCCGGCCCAGGTAGTGCTCCGCGAAGTACTCCCCGGAGATGTCGGCGGCCTGGGCCAGTTTCGCCTCCTGGAGATTGCGGGTGGGCAGGCCCCCCAGTTCGTTTAAGGGCAGGATGTTTTCCGCGGTGCCCAGGTCATGGTACTTTTTCATGAGGGGCGAGGTCACGGCGTTTTCGTAGATCTCTTCGTAGATCTCCCGGTAGAGCTTCTGGTCGGTGACCTGCAGGGACTGCTGCCCCGAGATCACCACGCTCTTGAGCTTCTTGCTGCCGAAAACGGCTCCCAGCCCCAGGCGCCCGAAATGGCGGTAGGTTTCCGTGGTCACGCAGGCATAGGACACGAGCTTCTCCCCGGCCGGGCCGATGCGCATGATAGTCCGAAAGCCGGTTCCGGATTCCACTTCCCGGAGGATCTGTCCGGTGACAATGCCCCCCAGACCCCAGATGGAAGAGGCGTCGCGAAAATACACCTTTTTGCCGTGCACCGCCACATATATGGGCGTTTGGCTGTTGCCTTTGATAACCAGGGCGCCATAGCCCGCCATGCGCAGGGCCACGGCGCTGCGGCCGCCGCAGTGGCTCTCCCCCAGGTTGCCGGTGTGGGGCGACTTGAACATGGCCACGGTCTTGGAACCCAGGGGAAAGAGCGCCGTAAGGGGGCCCACGGCCAGGATGATGGGATTTTCGGGCCCCAGGGGGTCGCAACCCTTGGGGCAGTTCTCGTGAAGGAGCTGGATAGCCACCCCGGCGCCGCCTAAATACTTTTCAAAAAGCTCAGGGCGCTTTTCGGTCCGGAAGGATTTTTTGGATAAATCGATATGCAGAACCGTACTCAGGCTTTCATCACAGAGCATAATCGAACTCCTCCTCTTCCTTTAACGCCGCGATAACCCCATGCGGACAGAACTTGGCACAATAACCGCAGTGGCTGCAGATCATGGGCTTATTGATCTCGCTGTTCCAAAAAATGGCTTGCAACAGGCAGGCGCTGCGACAATTGCCGCAGCCATGACACTTTTCCAGGTCCAGGCGCACGCCCCCCCGTCTGGCGCGCCGCAAAGCACCCGTAGGGCACACCTTGAGGCACGGGGGGTCGTCGCAGGCCCGGCAGACAACCAGATTAAAACCCCGCTCCATGCCGCCGCTGGAATGCACGCCGATGCAACTTTTGGCCAGCCCGGCTTCATGATGCCGCCTGGCGCAGGCAAACATGCAACTCTGGCAGCCCACGCATCTTTCAGAATCTATGACGACTAATTTCATATTGGATATTCTCCCCAATTGTCAGTCTTAATACCACCCTTAAAGAGGCCCCTGCAGATTTTCCCTAAAGGTCTTTGGCTGCAACTCCATAACCGCTGCTTTCGTAGTGGCCTCATTCTGCGCTTAACTGCTCACCACGGGGATTCTTACCTCCACATAGTGTTCCTGATGGTCGTCAACCAGGGGAATAGTGTTATCGTGTCGGTCGACGCCATCAACGGTCACCCGGGTCTCGCCATTCTCGGCCGGCGGGCGCTGGACGGTGATGTGGTAGACCGTCTCCCGATACCGGTAGTGCATCGAGAAGCCCTGCCAATCCGCCGGGAGGCACGGGGTGAACCGCAGCTTGTCCACCTCCAGCCTCAGTCCCAGGAGTGATTCCACGATAAGCCGGTACATCCAGCCGGCAGACCCCGTGTACCACGTCCAGCCACCGCGGCCGGTATGCGGCGAGACTGCATAGACGTCGGCCGCCGCGACGTAGGGTTCTACTTTATAGATGGCGATGTCCTCGGGAGATCTGGCATGGTTCAACGGGTTGATCATGGCCAGTAGTTCCCAGGCCCGCGCCCTGTCGCCCAAGGCCGCGAAGGCCATCGCTGCCCAGATCGCCGCGTGAGTGTATTGCCCGCCGTTCTCTCTCACCCCGGGGACGTACCCTTTGATGTAGCCGGGATTCAAATCCGACTTGTCAAACGGCGGATCAAGGAGCTGGATGAGCGCCTGCTCCCGGCGCACGAGGCGCTGGTCCACGGCTTCCATGGCCAGACGCGCCCGCTCAGCCTCTCCCGCACCGGATAGAACGGACCAGCTCTGAGCAATCGAATCGATCCGGCACTCGGGGTTGCGCACCGACCCCAGCGGTGAACCGTCGTCGAAGTAGGCGCGGCGATACCATTCGCCATCCCAGCCATGCTCCTCGATATTGCGGCGCAGCAGGGCCGCCTCACTGGCGCAGCGCTCGGCGAAGGACACATCACCCTGGACCCGGGCCACCTCGGTGAACCGCGTGAGCACTTCATAAAGGAAAAAGCCCAACCAGACGCTTTCCCCTTTGCCGAGGGCGCCCACCAGGTTCATGCCGTCATTCCAGTCGCCGGATCCCATGAGCGGCAAGCCGTGCTCCCCAAATCTGAGGCCCCTCAGGATGGCTCGCACACAGTGGTCATACAAACTGGCCGCCTCTGGAGACCGACTGGGCAGATCGTAATACGAGTCCTCTGGCGCGTTTACCGGGCGGCCCTGGACGAAGTGGACAGGCTCATCCAGCACGCCGGTGTCCCCGGTGTTCAGGACGTAGCGGCAGGTCGCCAAGGGCAGCCAGAGGAAATCATCGGAGCAATGGGTCCGTACGCCCCGGCCCAGGGGGGGGTGCCACCAATGCTGGACATCTCCTTCCGGGAACTGGCGGGAGGCGCACAGGAGCAGGTGCTGGCGCACCAGGTGCGGCTCGGCGTAGATCAGCGCCATCACGTCCTGCAACTGATCGCGGAAACCGAAGGCGCCCCCCGACTGGTAGTAGCCGCTGCGCGCCCACAGGCGGCACCCCAGGGTCTGATATAAAAGCCAGCCGTTGGTGAGCATGTTGAGGGACTGATCGGGGGTTTCCACCTGCACGGCGCCGAGAGTATGATTCCAGTACTGCCAAACCGCATCGAGGGCGCGGCGCGGCGCGGTTGAGCCTCGAAAGCGCTGCACGAGGTCCCTGGCCTCATCGACGTCTCGCCCGGCGCCGAGGGTGAAAACGATCTCACGCTCTTGCCCGTGGTCCAACTCGAAAGGAACTTGCAGCGCGGCACAGGGGTCCAAACCTGGTCCCACCTTTCCAGACAGCCGCGACCGGGACAGAGCGGCGGGACTGCGCCGCGTGCCGTTGCGTCCCAGGAATTCAGTCCGGTCGCCGCTTACGCTCCGGGGCGCAGCGTCCACCTGGAAGAAGGCAACTCGATCGCTGAACTCGGTGTTATAGGGATTGTGGGCCAGGAGCGCGCCGCTATTCGGGTCAACTTCAGTGAAAACTTGCATGGCGGATTTCGACCGCTGGTCTCCCATAACCCATTCCAGGTAGCCCGTGGCGGAGAGCCGGCGCGACCGGCCTGACACGTTCCGCACTTTGAGCACCGTGAATTTGAGCGGTGCATCCATGGCCACATAAACCCACACCTCTGAGCTAATGCCGTCCTCGGTGTGCTCGAAAACGCTGTAGCCGAAGCCGTGGCGGCTGACGTAAGGCAGCGCGCTGCGGCCGGGCAGCGGCATGGGGGACCAGAAGTGGCCGGTCTCTTCGTCACGGAGGTAAAAGGCTTCTCCGCTCGAATCGCTCACGGGATCGTTTCCCCAGGGAGTGAGGCGGAACTCGTGGGCATTTTCGCACCAGGTATAGGCCTGGCCGCTCTCTGAGATGACGGTTCCGAAGTGCGGGTTGGCCAGCACATTTACCCAGGGGGCCGGAGTCACCTGCTGGTCCGTGGTCGTGATGATATATTCGCGTCCGTCCGGGGTGAATCCGCCCAGCCCGTTAAAGAACATCAGATCGCCGCGGGTCAATTCGGCCGTCCCCGCAGGGTCGGCGCGCTGGGTTTGGGTCGGCATCAGGGGCGGTACGGTCACTTCCATCTGGCCCCGACGGTTGAGCTGGTCCTCCAGCGCGCCCCGGCTATCGGTGATGATGGCGCGAGCCACCGTTTGGAACAGAATGCGGTCCTCCTCCGATATCTGGGCCGCATGTCTAACGAAAATGCCGCCTGGCCGATCTATCTCGCTGGCTTCGACCCCTGCGGCAATGAGCCCCATGATCTGGTCGTGCAGAAGTTGCCGGTAACCGGCGTGATCTTCGTTCCAGATCACCAGGTCCACCGCCAGTCCTCGTAAGCGCCAATACCCATGGGCCTGGATGAGTTGGCGGACCAGATCGATATTGGCCGAATCTTCAATCTGCAGCAGCACAATGGGTATATCGCCGGAGATGGAGTAGCCCCAAAGACCGGATTGCCCGCGGCGGTTCTTGATGAGGATGCTCGGGTCGGCTCTGAGCGATGCATTGGCGTAGATTACCGAGCCCGCCAGGCGACAGTAGAGCTGCGAGTCTGATTCTGTGGCATTGATCTGCCGCAGGGCCACCTGGCTATGCGTCCAGGCCAGATCAAAGACGCGGTCCGCCAGACGCCGATCCTGGTATTTCTCCATCAGGCCCAGGCTCGCCTCGCGGGTTTCGCCGACGCCGGAGACAATATTGAAGGTTACCGATTTTTCCGGATCGAGCACCAGCCGACAGCGGATGGCGACAATCGGATCCAGCACTGAGCCCTCGCGGCCCGAGAGCGCCGCGGGACCGCGCAGCGCTTGTGGATCCTCGACGGTCCGGCCGCGGCCGATGAACTCCAGGCGGTCAGTCTCATAGGAGACTTCTCCGATATCTGCCCCATGCACCGCCATCAGGTGAAACATCCATGGCGCCGGCTCGTCGCGCGAGCGGGGCCGGCGAGTGCAGAGGATCGCCTGCCGCGGGCGGATGATCTCGGTCTGAACAAAAAGATTGCTGAAGGCCTGATGCAGTGCGTCCGCGGCCGGCGGCGCCAGGACAACTTCCGCGTAACTCGTTACCTCGATCTCCCTCGGGGTCTGGGCGCGATTGGTAATGGTGATTCGGCGCACCTCGATGTCATCCTCGGGCGACACCGCGATCTCCGTATAGGCGTCAAAATCTTGTCGGCGGCAGCGGAACTCGGCTCGCCCTTCCGTGAAAATCGCCTCATAATTGCCGGATCGCTTGAGGGTTGGCTGATGTGCGGTGGACCAGAACTCCCCGCTGGCCACATCACGGAGGTAACAGAAGGTGCCCCAGTTGTCGCAGGTACTGTCTTCGCGCCAGCGGGTGACGGCGAGGTCCTGCCAATGACTGTAACCGCCGCCGGCGTTGGTGATCATCACATGATATCTGCCGTTCGACAACAACTGCACTTCCGGTATCGGCGTATCGGGGCTGGTGAAAACTCGCACCGGTGTCTCCGGAAGGCTGGAAGTCGGTTGTGATCTGGTGATCTCGTCGGCGTGCACATAGAACGTCCTGGCTTTGGGGATGCGCTCCTGGAGCAGCAACATGGTCGCCTGGAACAAAGGGTCCGACTCGAAGCGCTTCTGCATCGGCCGGTCCAGGAGCAGATAGGCCAGGGAGAGGAAGATCATCCCCTGGTGATGGGTCATGAAGGACCGAACCACGGCGCTCGATTGTCCGCGTAACAGGCGCGAAGGAGTATAGTCGATTGCTTCATAGAAGCCGAATTTTCCTTCAAACCCTGCAGCGGTCAGTTGTTCGAGATTCACGCAGGCCTTCTCGGGCGCCACCATCAGCGCCAGCGCTGAGGCATACGGGGCAATGACCAAATCCTCGGCCAGCCCGCGCTGGAATCCCAAGCCGGGCACGCCGAAGGCCCGGTACTGGTAGTTG
This sequence comes from Desulfobaccales bacterium, assembly GCA_041740935.1. Taxonomy (GTDB): domain Bacteria; phylum Desulfobacterota; class Desulfobaccia; order Desulfobaccales; family 0-14-0-80-60-11; genus JBGSLA01. The sequence goes on from JBGSLA010000005.1 coordinate 16,730, forward strand.
AGGAGAATATCGATGGCATTGTAACCGGATTCTGAAATGCCCCACGGCACGCCGCGCTTTTTGCCATACTCGATCTGCCTCGCCACCGCCGCCTTGCAAGTCTGGTCGAGCAAGGTGTTTTCGTAGGTCGGCATTACCAGGAGCGGCATGAGGTATTCGAACATCGAACCGCTCCACGAAAGCAGCAGCGGCTTTCCCCCGACGGTAGTGAGGAGACGTCCCAGGGCAAACCAGCTCTCCTGGGGCAACTCTCCTTGAGCAATCGCCACAAAAGTGGAAAATCTCGCTTCCGAAGCCAGGAGATCGTAGTAACTCGAGTCCAGCCGACGCTCGCTCACGTTGTAGCCGATAGCCAACAGGTGACGCGCCTTGTCGAACAGGAAATCATACTCCATACGGGCAAATTCGCTTGATTGCAGGGCCAGCCGTTCGATAGCCGCAATCCTGGTTCCGGCCCGCCGGCTTGCCTTGGTGATGAGCGGTCGCAGCTTATCAAGCCAGGCGCTTTCCCCGGGATTCACCCCCAACCCGAGCCGAGCCTCGATGGTCGGCAGGAGATCCTCCTCAAGGTTGGCCAATTGGCGCAGCGTCGGGATTTCGCCGATACCCGGGACCTCGCCGAGTTTATCCAGGGAAGCCCGCAATAAGGTCCACGGCGCGAGAAACGTCAGCTCATCGAGGGCATCCCGGCACTGCCGGGCGAGGGCGCCTGCCCACAGGTTCACCTGGCCCTCAGAGGCGGGATCAAGGCTGCGGACCACGTCCTCGGCGGAGGTCGCCAGCCGGTCGAGGCACAGCCGCGCCGCCGCCAGCGTGGTTGGCCGGGAATCACAGGCAGACGCCAGATCCTTCTGAAGTTGAGACAGCGGACCCGGAGCGACTCCTCCGGCCGCGTCCACGACAATACTGAGGGTGTCACTCAGTCCGTCAAACCAGCGGGCGCCCAGGATCGGTTGATCAGGCAGGGCGAGCAGACCGGCCCGCAAGGTCAGCAGATGGCCCGCCAGGTTTCCACTGTCCACGGTTGAAATGTAGGTGGGCAACAGTGGCTGCAGGGACTGCGTGTCGTACCAGTTGTAAAAGTGGCCCCGGTGTCGCTCCAAAGCTGCCATTGTCTGGAGTGCATTCGCGGTGCGTTCGACGAGTCGTCCGGCTAAAATGTAGCCGAAGTCGCAGGCGGCTAAATTCGCCAGGAGCGCGAGTCCCATGTTGGTCGGTGAGGTGCGATGGGCGACCCCGGCCACGGGATGCTCCTGATAGTTATCCGGTGGCAGCCAATGATCTTCCGGGCCCACGAAGGTCTCGAAGAAGGCCCAGGTCTTGCGGGCAATCTTGTGCAGGAAAAGGGTCTGGTCGGCCGTCAATCTGGCGGCGCGGCGAGTGAGCGGTCGGCTGATCCACCAGGCGATAGCCGGCGAAGCAAACCAGAGGCCCAGTATGGGACCAGCCACCGATAACACGGCCGGCCTCGACCAGGCGAGATAGATCGCCGCGGTTAAAGCGATAAGGGGGGCGATCCACATCGTCCGATAGGAGGCGACCAGGTCCGAGCGGCTGGGGCGCTCCCCATCGCCCGACGGATCCCATTCGAGAAGTCGCTTGCGGGTAATCAGTATCCGGACGCCCGTGCGGATGATCGCATCCAGACTGAAAAATGCCTCATAGGGGAGACACATGAGCGCAAAGGCAGCCTGGGCGAAGTGTCGATCAGCCGAGCGCCTTAGGGCAGTGAGGTGCTGGCCCAGAAGCACATCGCCCGGCTTCTGGAACATTTCCAGCAGAGAGGCAAACAAAGGCGGAATAAGGATGATGCCGATCACCGACAAGGTCCAAAACCAGGCCGCTGACAAGACCGTCCAGCCCAGGAGCAGCAGGAGCGTCAACGCCGCGGACACCAGACTTCGGCGCAGGTTGTCCAAGATCTTCCATCGGGAGAGCCCCGAGAGCGGATTCTTCTGAAGGTGGGGGCCAGGGCCCGGAACACCCGGCAGCAGCCACCGGGCAATGTGCCAATCCCCGCGAATCCAACGGTATCGGCGGCTCACGTCGGCGCTATAGCGAGCGGGGTATTCCTCGTATAACTGCACATCGCTCAACAACCCTGCCCGGGCGTAGCACCCTTCCAGAAGATCGTGGCTGAGAATCCGGTTTTCCGGGAAGCGCCCGTTGAGCGCCCGCTCGAAGGCATCGACCTCATAGATGCCCTTGCCGATGAACGAGCCTTCCTGGAACAGATCCTGGTAAACATCGGAGACGGCGCGGGTATACGGATCGATGCCCGGCTCACTCCCCCAGAGCCGCGCATACCGCGACCGGTTCGTGCCGGGCAGGCTCACGGCTACGCGTGGCTGCAGGATGCCGTACCCCTCACCGACACGCTGCCGGTCCTCGTCGAACCGCGCCCGGTTCAAGGGGTGCGCCATGGCTCCCACCATCTGCCACGCCGAGTCGCGGGGCAGTTGGGTATCGGTGTCCAGGGTGATCACGTACTTCACGTCCGCTAAGACTGTGGTCGCACCGACGACGAGTGCAAAGCAATCCCTGGAGCCGCCGCGCAAAAGAGCATTCAGATTTGCGAGCTTGCCTCGCTTGCGCTCGTAACCCATCCAAATCTGCTCGCGGGGATTCCAGCGGCGCGGGCGATGAAAAAGGAAGAAAATATCGCCTTGGCTGCCCCGGTACTTTTCATTCAACTCGTCGATGCCCTGCCGGGCCAGATTCACCAGCAGCTCGTCCTCCGGCAGCGTCTCTGCGGGCGCATCCCGAAAATCAGTGAGCAGACCGAAGCGCAGGTTCTCGTCCCGATTTGCCAGGAACCGGACTTCCAGCGTTTCGATCAGAGCCGCGATGTTCTGAGAACTCGTGAGCATTGTCGGGACCACCACGAGGGTGCTAAATTCCCGCGGAATTCCGTCGGAGAAGTCCAGGCGCGGCAGCGGCTGCGGCGTCACCAGCAACGTCGCCAGCCAGTTTACCAGGGCTGTCGCCAGATGACTGGCTCCCAGGAGGGAGAGGATCCCGATCAGCCCGAGTAGCCCACCGGATAGCCCACCGGCCTGCGCCTTCGCCAGGAAGATAGCGGTGGTGATGGCCGTAACCAGCATGATGGTGCCGACATACAGCAGCAAGGGAAACCGGCGGCTCACCCTGCGAAGCGCCTCCAAAGGGGAGCGGTGCAGTTCTGCTGTCCGCTCGAGTTGCGCCAATCCCTTATCGATCAGGTAAAAGCCCACATGTGCCGTGCGGTCTTCGCCGCCTTTTCTGGCCGCGCCCTCGCCGGCCAGGTGGATCGCCTGGCTCGCCACCTGGCTTTCGGAGTGCCGGCTGCTCTTGGCGATTTCCTCTATGACATGGCGGTAGCGGTCGCGAGTGGCAAAATCCATCTTGCTGTAGGCGCCGCCAGGATCCCGACGCAGGGTCTGCTCGACCACGCTCTGCGTCTCGACGAAAACGCGCCAATCCATCGCCCCCAGGAAACGGAGGCTGCCGATGCTGTTGCTCATGGAGACCTGATCGGCGGCCTGTTGTTGGTTCTCCGACTGCACCAACTCCTTGCTCGTCCACCCACATTCGGCAAGCCGCTGGTCGATCCAGGTGAGCGGCATTGCCAGGGCAGGCCCCTGCCCCTGCAACCGGCGCGTCAGTTCCGCCACAAACGAGCTCACCATGGGCGGATCCGACCGCGCCATATCTGCGATCACCAGAATCAGGCTCTTCGGGTCCTCCTCCTCGGCGGTCTCCGTCATCTGGTCGGCCCAGTAGTCGGCGAGGTTTCGGTCGATCCTGTCGGTAGCGATCCGGGCCGCCACGCGTCGGAGATTTTCGATCAGGGCGATGCGCAGCATGATCGGGATGGCCCACAATTCACCTAACTTCAGGGCGGTGACGGTCTGGTAGGCGGCAATGAAACTGCTGAGAGCTTCCGGATCCACCCGGCCATCGCCGTGTGAGATCGTCTCCAGCGCCAGGTCATAGACCCGCGGGAGCCCGGCCGATAAGCCGGTCAGCAGGCGCGGCAGTTCTCGGCTGTAACCCTTGGGCAAATGCCTCTTGGCGGTGCGAACCTGCTCTTCGATCAGATAAAAGTTGTCGAGCAGCCATTCCCCGGCCGGGGTGATCCGGCGGTTGGCCTTGACCGCTTCAGTCAGCAGGTTCCGGACTCCGATGAGGACGGTGTTATTCTCAGCCAGTCGCTTCAGCAGGCGGCCCTGGGGGCGCCCCGGGCTCAACTGGTGCGAGCCTGCCAGGGTTTTGCCATGCTGCTCCATCTGAGCGGCGCTGAACAACTCCGATCGCAGAGGGGGCTCGTCAACGGCGTACCTTTGCCCCAAGCCGCCTCCCACGAGGCAGGACCTCAGGCGGAGCAAGGGCTCCCGAATGGTCTTGCTGCTCAACACCATTCTTGAGGTCTCCTCTTTATCCGGGCTACTCGCCCGATTAAACCGAAATCTGATGCAAGACTCTTGGGTTGGGGTGAAAGGCGGCTAATAGGAATCCCTGAGACTAGGTGGCGCAAGTCGACAACCCTCGGGAGATCTTCTGACAGGAGATAGTGAAACCCCTCGGGAAAAACTCAGACCGGGGTCGAATCCTCGGCCCCGGCCGGCATTATATTAAAGGGCCGGTCCGGCCCTTTAGCTCCGTAGTGGTTAAACAGCCTTACTTGGCAGGAGGCGGCGGTCCAGCACCCTTGGCAGGCGGAGGCGGCGGCGTTCCAGCCCCGGGGCCCATGCCCTTGCCGCCGGGTCCCATACCCATGCCGGGGCCATGGCCCATGCCCATACCACCCATACCCATGCCCATCCCCATTTCGAAATCGGGGGCGATCTTCTTGGCTTCCAGCCTGCAGGCCGTCATCTTCTCCTGCATCTGGTCTCTCAGAGTGTTCAACTCCTTCTGCTTGGCCTGGATGGCGGTTTTATCCGGCTTCTCCATCTTCCACATGGCCGCCAGTTCCGCCCGCTTGACCATCTTCTGCTTGCGTATACCGGCGGTGTCGGTATGCATCTTTTCCATGAGGTCGAAAATCTTACCCGCCTGGTCCGGGGTCAGATTCATCATCCCGGGGCCAGGGCCCATGCCCTTGCCCATGGGCTGAGCCCAGACGGACCCTGCCAGACCCAGACTCAACGCCAGGGCCAAGACCAGGAGCAACGATAATTTTCCTGACTTCTGCATTTTTCTTTCTCCTCGATATAGGGTAAGAAATTTGAGTCCGGTTCTCCGGGTTCCATGAACTAAACCTCTTCAGGCATCTTGAGCTGCTGCATATGCCGCGATTTTTCAGGCCTTGAAACTGCACGGAAACTTTCTTCTCTACCCGGCAAGTTCCTCCTCTCCTCATTCATAAGGACTTAAGGACAGGAAGCGCCGGATAACGATTCGGTTATTTTATTTCCAGCTCTTGAATTCTTTTTCTGCCTGTTCCTTGGAGTAACCCTAGCGCTCCTGTAACCGGCCAACGAGCTGGTCTTGTTTGCCTCCGATGACATCCAGGTCGTCATCGGTGAGTTTTCCCCACTTCTCCTTCACATGTCCTTTGAACTGTTTCCAGTTTCCGGCAGCTTGATCCCAATTCGTATCCTGCTCTTTTGAATGATCAATTTACTTGTGGTCTCGAGTCCATGCCCGCGTTAGGTGCAGATTGAAAAAGATTAAATCCAAATGGTTAGCCAGAAAATAAGCACCTCTGGAGTGCTTGTCAAGGAGGGTGCTGAATCCCTGGTGGGAAGTATCAGGAATAATCCGGTTTAATAAGAGTTTATGCAGCAGCTTCGGCCACTCCAATCCAATTTATTAAACGGCAAATGATTTTAGCTACCGGTAAAATAATAATTATTTTGATCGCGGGTAATATTTTCACAAATAGAAGAATAATTGTCACTATCATTCCCCTATTACTATCTGATAGTTCTAACTTAGTCTCTTTATAATTTATGAGAAGGTCAATTTTTATTTTAATTAGCTTGACATTGAGATTTTTTATTGTAAACTGGAAAGAGTTTAGCATGTCAGACTGAAAGCCGGGCCACAAGTCCTGGACAATGATCGGACGGGTTGCTAAGTCTCCCCGGCCGATTTTTTTTGCCTGACTGCTGTGCGCCCTGCTTTTTTGGCGGGTATATCTTTGTAGCATC
>JBGSLA010000006.1:0-15113 GCA_041740935.1 Desulfobaccales bacterium
GCCCACGGCCCCTGGCCCCTCCCCCAACTCACCATTCTAAGGCTTACACGTCCGGCAGGGGCTGTAGCCCCGGAGGTAGGCGTCAGTAAGGGAACGGATTTCCACCCGGTTGCTTTTGGCGGTCTTCTCGCCCTGGGGACAGGTGGGGCGGTGGAAGATCAGGCTGCGCTTATTGCCGATATAGGAGAATTCATCCTGCTTCAGGGCCTTGAGCCAGATGCCCCGGCGGGCCTGGATGGCCTCCCGCTGGGCCGCCAGCAGCTCCTCCCGAAAGCGCAGATTGGGGGGGATGGTGTACACCCGGGCCAGGCCCTGGCGCACCATTTCCCGACTTACGTCGGTCCCATCCAGGAGAAAGAGGAAGGCCAAAATCCGCCCGTAGCGGTCGTAGCGCACCTTGTCATATTCCAGGCGCACCCGTTTCCCCTGGGCCAGGTCGGTTAAGACCCGTTTGGCCTTGTGGGCCAGAAAATCCGCGGGCTGCCCTTCCCGTTCCAACTCCGGGGTGTCGATGCCTAAAAGCCGCACTTTCTGGCCGGTGTCCAGGACCACCGTGTCCCCGTCCCGCACCTCGGCCACCAGGGCCTCGGTTACCGGCCCCTGGCCCTGGGCCGTGCAGGCCGCCAGCACCTGGATGAAGGCACAGAGCAGGGCCAGGCTAAACAAGGCCCCCCGCGGCCGCCGGGGTTTTTTCCTGTAAAAGCTTGGCGCGAAAATAGGGAATGGTCTCCTCCAAGCCGGCGGTGAGCGGCACCGTCGGCTGCCAGCCGAGCAGCTCCCGGGCCCTGGTGATATCCGGCCGCCGCTTCACCGGGTCGTCCGGCGGCAGGGGCCGATGGACCAGCCGGGCCGCGCTTTTTGTCATGGCCAAAATCTTGTGGGCCAGCTCGGCAATGGTGTATTCCTCAGGGTTGCCCAGGTTCACCGGAACGTGGCAATCCTCCCGGTTCATCAGCCGCACCAGCCCTTCCACCAGATCGCTGACATAGCAGAAAGACCGGGTCTGGCTGCCCTCCCCGTAGATGGTGATATCCTGACCCGCCAGGGCCTGGACGCAGAAATTGCTGATCACCCGGCCGTCGTTGATGGCCATTTTGGGGCCATAGGTATTGAAAATGCGGGCGATGCGGATGTCCACCCCGTTTTGCCGGTGATAGTCCATCATCAGGGTTTCCGCCACCCGTTTGCCCTCGTCGTAGCAGCTCCTGAGCCCGATGCAGTGGACGTTTCCCCAGTAGTCCTCCCGCTGGGGGTGAATCTGGGGATCACCGTAAATCTCGGAGGTGGAGGCCAACAGGATGCGGGCCCGCACCCGCTTGGCCATACCCAGCATGTTCAGAGTGCCCATGACGTTGGTCTTGATGGTCTTCACCGGGTTGTATTGATAATGCACCGGGGAGGCCGGGCAGGCCAGATGGTAAATCTGGTCCACCTCCAGCATGATGGGGTTGACCACATCGTGGCGGATGAGTTCCAGCTCCGGGAGAGCCAGCAGATGCCGGAGGTTCTCTTTGGCGCCGGTGAAATAATTATCCAGGCTGAGAACCTCATGTCCTTGGTGCAACAGCTTCTCCACCAGGTGGGAGCCGATGAACCCCGCCCCGCCGGTGACCAAAATCCTGGCCATGAACCGATCTCCCTCGCAAATCCCTAAAATTTATTGCCGTTATTGTATCCAGGTTGTCCCTGAAGGTAAATTGTTGATTGACACCGGCCCGAGATTTGGTTGATAGTGACTCCATAGATCATACCAATTCAGGCATCCGGGGAGAAATATCGTGATGATTATTCCTTTCCAAGGATTTTTCAGGAGCGGCGGCGGGAACTCAGGTAAAGGACCGGGCCGGGCGGCCTGGCTGGCGGTGGGGCTGGTGGCGCTGCTGTGGCTGACGCCCGGCTGTCCTGCTCCGCCGGGCAACCAGGATCTGAAAAAAGAGGTGGAGGCCCTTAATGCCGAAGTGGCCGGCCTGAAAGAAAAAATTGTCCAGCTGGAAGCCACCCAGAAGGTCCTCGTGGAATTAGCCAAGGGGACTGGGGCGCCCAAGGCCGAAGAACCGAAGGTGGAGCAGCTTCCCCTGGCCCAACCCGGCCAGCCGGCCCAGCCTGTGGCCGCGGCCCTGACCGTGGACGAATTGTTTAAAAACCAGGAGGCCCTCCTGGGGACCCGGGTGACGGTCAAAGGGGTGCCGGGGCCGGTGTTGATGCACAAAAAGACCCTGTTTCTGAGCGGCCCCGGCGGTATGGTGGAGGTGATCTACGGCAATCTCCAGGACAAAGCCCAAGTGGACCGCCTCACCGCCCAGGCCCTGGAGGTGCCCATCACCGTCAGCGGCCTGCTGAGCGCCGCGCCGGGCCAGGCCAAAAAAACCATGCGCCTGATCATCATGGCTGATGCGGTGGAATTCTGAAATTTTTCCAACCGGCCGCCCCCGTTTTCCGTCCCTCCGGGCCCGCCGGGGCCGGCAGCTTTGCGGGGTTTGGGGACCTATTTTTCCTGGGTCTGGTTGGCGGGCCGGGCAGGCGGCGGGGGGATCAGCCCCCGGCCGGAATGGGCTAACCGCGGGATGGCAACCGGCAGGGACACATGGCGCTTATCCCCGGATATGAAAATCTTTGCGCCGGGGCGGGGTTGAAGCCCGCCCCTGGCGTTTCTGGCGGGGAAAGGGGTCGGGGGGCGACGGCTCCGGGTTCCCGAGCCGCCCTTCGAACGCCTTTCGGCAAGTCTCAATAATAATAATAGTCACCCATGGCCAGGGAGGCGATCCAGCGTTTCACTTCCTCGTCGCTGGGTTCTTCGCTGACCACACAGAGTTTCTGGTCAGCTTGCGAATTGACATCTGCAAAACCCTTTGAAAAAGGATAATTTTTTGTGAATATCCTCTGGGCCACCAGTTCTTTGCTTGGCCACTTAACTATAGCAACTTTCTTGGCCAACTGATAGACGACCTTGTTGCTTTTCTTCGGTTGGTCAATCAACTGCTTCTCATATTTAATATATGCCACAAAATTCACTTCTGAGGGATTAAGGGCGCACAAATCGCCCAAAATATTCTGTGAATAAATTAAATAACTGAATTCTGGAGATTCCTGTATAAGTGAATTACACATTGTATTCAATTTAACAACTACACCTTTGCCTTGTAAATCCGTAAAATGGGATTTTACAATATGGCCCTCAAAGGGATTCATCTGGAGATAATTATCTTTGACTTGCTCAAAGGGAGTAAATTCATGTTTCTTGACGATATATAAAACGGCCACCAGTGCGATATACAAGAACAAGAAGCCGATGATCAAAACCTGCAACTGCCAGTGCGCCTGGGTTTCCAGCCGATGTACCCGTGTCATGGACATAATGGTGTTACCCTCCCTGTCCGCTTGCTAGCCGCTTCGTTATCCCTGGCTTGTGGTCCGCAGGTGCTCCTGGGCAAGATCCCGATATCCCCAGATACTGTGCACTATATCGGAATAAATTCCTTCCCTTTTAAATTTTGCCTGATTCCCGGGAAACGCGGCGCCGTGGGGAAAAATCCCCCGGCGGGTCTGTTTCTTTTCGGGGAAAAGCTGGAGGCCGGCCGCAGCTGCCGGGGGTCAGGCGATGCCAGCGCAGGTTGAACTTTTATGGCCATAATGGCCAACCCGGAGGAGGAAAAAATGGCGAACAGCCTCCCCCGGCTGTTCTTTTCAAAAAGCAGGCGAGGGCGTCTGCTCCACGTTTGCCAATTTTCTAAAGAAAAACGAAAACCGTATCACCCGGGGCCGGACAACTCCGACAGGGTGAACACCGCCGTCACCTGGGAAACCTGAGCCTCCACGGCCTGGCGGCCGCCTTCCTCCCGGTCCACCAGGACGATGACCTGGACCACGGTAAGGCCGAACTCCCGGGCGGCGCTGACCGCGGTAAGGGCCGAGCCCCCGGTGGTGACCACGTCCTCCAGCACCGCTACCCGCTCCCCGGGTCGGACCGGGCCCACGATGAGCCCCCCGGCGCCGTAACCTTTGTGAAACTTGCGCACCGAAAAGGCATTGATGGGCCTGCCCCGCTGCCAGCTCACCAGGGCCGCGGCGTGGGCCAGGGGGTCGGCGCCCATGGTAAGCCCGCCCACCGCCTGCACCTCCTGGTCCTTGATCAGATCAAAGAGGATCTCCCCGATCAGGGCCAGGCCCTCGGCGCTGTGGGTCACCGGCCGGCAGTCCACGTAGTAGGGGCTCTCCCGGCCTGAAGCCAGCCTGAAGGGCGGGTCCGGACGGTAGCGGAAGGATTTTTCCTGAAGAAGGGCCAAAAGCCGGGCTTTGTTCTGGTCCATGGCGTTCCCCTGAGGAAGGTCTAAATCTGAGACAATTGGGCTATTAAGGTAAGGGCTTTGAGCTTTGAGCTTTGGACCTTGGACCTTGGGCTTTGGACCTTGGACCTTGGACTTATAATCTAACCTCACCACTCATAGCTCACTGCTCATAGCTCAATGCTCATAGCTCAATGCCGCCCGCCCATCTGCCAATACTCGGTCAGCGCGTCCCGGCTGGAGCTGAACGCAATGTTCTCCCAGGGGATTTGCTCCCGGGTAAAGACCTGGGCCTCCAACTCCTCGTCGCCCGCGGCCAGCTCCCCCGAGACATATTCCGTCAGAAACGACAGCACCACGGTGCGGGAATGGCGGTAGGAATGCGCCTTCAGGAGCCGCACCACCCGGACCCTGAGATTGGCTTCCTCAAAAGTCTCCCGCACCACCGCGTCCTCGACCCTTTCGCCCACGTCCACAAAGCCCCCCGGCGCCACCCAGAGGCCGTACCCCGGCTCGATGGCCCGGCGCACCATGACCAGCCCCCCCTGATAAGGCACCAAGGCCAGCACTGCCAGCTTCGGGTCGATATAGAACACAAAGCCGCAGGCGGTGCACACCAGCCGCTCGGGCTCCCCCGCCTTGACCAGCCTTTTTTCCAGAAGACCGCCGCACACGGGGCAGAACCTGTAACTCTCCGGGCCGGGCCAGCTCATGGGTTTACCTCACTGAAACCACAGGCCCACCACCTGCACCTTATCCTGACGCCGGAAGAGCACCAGTTTGATCAGAATATCGTCCGGGGTGCCGTCAAACGCGCCCTTCCACAGGACCATGGTGTGGGCCTGCTGATTTAAAAAACCCAGATGTTTTTCTCCTTGAACTTGCCCAATTTTTTGAGGATATCGGCCCGCACCTGCTGGAATTTTTTCTCGGGGATGGCTTCCCGCAGGGTGTCATCGAAGTCCCGGGAATATTGGGCATAATTCCCCTGATTGAAGCCCTCCAGCAGGGTGTCCACCAGGGGTTCGGCCACGGCCTGCACTTCTTTGTCCCGAGTGGCCAGGAGGGCAGTCAGAGCCGGGGCCGTAAGCATGGAGATCAGCAAGATCATCAGGCTCCCCAGCATAAATTTCATATACTGCCCCTTCTGTTTTTTTCACTCACCCCAGATTAAAAGGCATGGGGGTAAAGGTCAACAAAAAGACCACAATAGTCAGGGCGCCCAGGACCCGGCGTTTGCGGTCCAGGGGGATCCAATCGTAATAGGGCGGCGGATGGCGGGTGCCGAGCACGGTCAGCACTACGGCCCACAGGAGCCAGCCCTGCCAGGTGAAGACCCCGAAGACCACCAGGGCGCCCACGCAGGCGAGAGAGATGCGGCGGTGCCAGCCGGGGAACAGGGCGTACATGACGTGCCCGCCGTCCAGTTGGCCCACGGGCAGCAGGTTGAGCGAAGTAATCAGCAGGCCCAGCCAGCCGGCAAAGCCCACCGGGTGAAGGAGCACGTGCTGCTCCGGGCCCAGGGGCCCCAGGGTAAGCCGGCTCACCAGCTGGAACAGGAGCGGCTCCCCCAGTTCGATGCCCCCATGGGCATGGAGGGGCAGTTCCTTGACCGGGGACAGCAAAAGGCCGATAACCAGGACCGGCACGATCAACACCAGGCCGATGAGGGGCCCGGAACAGCCCACATCCAGAAGGGCCCGTTTGTCCAGGATGGGGGAGCGGATGCGGATCAGGGCCCCGAAAGTGCCCGGTAATAATGGAGGTATATATGCGAATGGTATAAAAGGGGGTCCTGGGAGGTAATAAGGAAGGGTAACATTCAACCGATGCCCCTTAGCAATAAAATAGTGGCCCATTTCGTGAGCTGTTAAGATGGCGAGAAGGCTCAGAGCAAAGGGAATTCCACGGTATATTTGCCAGGGGTAAAGCAATATGTCCACCCCCGATCTGAAGGCACCAGCCATGAAAGCCCCGGCCGTAGTGGTAGTCAGGACCGTGGCGGCAAACAGGGCGATATGGAGAAGGAGCCGCGGGGGCCGGGGCCGGGAGAGCGCCTGGGCCTCCACAGGCTCCGCCAGCGGCGGCCACCCCTGGGGAGAGTCCGAAGTCAGATCAGACACGCAACCTCTCCCGAACTGCGACCTGCCTGTTTTTCAAATCAATCGTGAAGGTCCTCATCCAAAATATCTTCCTTTTTGGGCGGGGAGGTGATTTTTACCCGCCGGCCTCGCCGGGGCGTTGCGGGCGGCGCCGGCTCTCTGGCGATTTCTTTATATGGGGGCTTGCCGGCCGACTTGCTTTTCAGGTACTTGTGGCCCACCGTGACCTCGAGGTTCACCTGCTCCTGGCGGGTAAGAGGGCGACAGGTCCCCCGGGGCAGCCTTCCCAGGCGCAGGGGACCGAAGGCCATGCGCTTGATTTTCAGCACCGGATGGCCCACCCCTTCCAACAGCCGCTTGATAAGGTGATAACGCCCCTCCCATACCGTGATTTCCAGGATGGTCTTACCGCTCCCGGTTTTCAGCAGTTTCACCTGGGTGGACACCGGCCGGCCCTCCAGGTCGATGCCGCCCGCCAGGCGCTCCAGGGCCGGCTGCGCCACTTCTCCCTCCACGGTCACCCGGTAGGTGCGGGGCACCTCGTACCGGGGATGCGTCAGGCGCTGGGCCAGATCCCCGTCATTGGTGAGCAGCATAAGGCCGGTGGCGTCATAATCCAGCCGTCCCACCGGATACAGGCGCCCGCAGTCCCGGGGGGCGAAATCCATGACCGTGCGGCGGCCCTCGGGGTCGTGCGTGGTCGACACACAGCCATAGGGCTTATGCAGAATGAAGGTCACCGGGGGCGGCGGCAGCCCGATTCTTTTCCCCTCCACCTGCACCCGGTCCTTGTCCGGGTCGATTTTCACCCCGAGCTCAGCGACCACCCGGCCGTTGACCTTGACCTTGCCCTCCCGGATCATTTCCTCCGCCTGCCGGCGGGAAGCCACGCCGGCCCGGGACAGGAATTTATGTAAACGCTCTAAGGTCATGGGTAGGGTTCAGTGACCAGTGACCAGTGATCAGTGATCACTGGTTACTGTCATTCAAGGCCACAGTTGGAAATCCAGATTAAAGGCTAGGGCCTCCCGCACCTCGGCCATGGTCTGGCGGGCGGTTCGGCGGGCCCGGTCGTTCCCGGTCATCAGGATCTCCTTGACCTCGTCGGGGTGGTTCTCATAGTAATGCCGCCGTTCCTGGATGGGCGCCAGGTTGGCCAACAGCGCTTCAGACAGCATCTTTTTGCAGTCCACGCACCCCAGTTTGGCAGCCCGGCATTCCACCATAATTTCATCGAGTTTCTCCTGGGGCAGGTTGAGCCGGTGAAAGGGAAAGGCCAGGCAGCGGTCCGGCTCCCCCGGGTCCTTGCGGAAAGGCCGCTGGGTGTCGGTGACCATGGCCCGCACCTTCTGGGCCACCACCTCCAGGGAATCGCTCAGATAGATGCAGTTGTCGTAGCTTTTGCTCATTTTGCGGCCGTCGGTGCCGGTGAGCTTGGGCACCTCGGTGAGCAGGGCCTCCGGTTCCGGAAAGATCGGCCGGTAAAAATGGTTGAAGCGCCGGGCGATTTCCCGGGTCATTTCCACGTGGGGCACCTGGTCCACTCCCACCGGCACCCCGTGGGCCTTATACATCAAGATGTCCGCGGCCTGGAGCACCGGGTAGCCCAGAAACCCATAGGTGGCCAGGTCCTTGTGCGACAATTCCACCACCTGGTCCTTGTAGGTGGGGTTGCGCTCCAGCCAGGGCACCGGGGTGAACATGCCGAAAATGAGAAAAAGTTCGGCGTGTTCGGGCAGGGCCGACTGCACGAACAGGGTGGATTTTTCCGGGTCCAGGCCCACGGCCAGCCAGTCCATGAGCATCTCGGGGATGTAGTCCCGGATGTGGGCCGCGTCCTCGTATTCGGTGGTCAGGGCGTGCCAGTCGGCCACGAAGTAGAAGCATTCATAGTCCTGCTGAAGTTTGACCCAGTTGTACAAAGCGCCGTAGTAGTTGCCCAGATGCAGCCTGCCGGTGGGCCTCATGCCGCTTAGGATGCGTTTTTTGGGTGAAGGAGTCGGTAAATTTTCCACTGTCATGCTATCTCTGCTTTCGTCGGTGATTTTTTGTTATGAGAATCTTCCCACAGTGTGAGGTTTCATGAATAATTTAAAAAATCTTCGTATTTATTTGTAGCCGCAGGCTTTATGGTGAACTCCCCGAGGAAATGTAGAGCAGGCGCCCTCGCCTGCTCTTTTAAGGAACAGCCGGGGGCGGTTGTTCTACATTTTTTCATCATCGGGGGTGGCCAAAATTGTCCATAATCTTTCAGCTGGCGCTTTTTTTAATTATTTTCGCCAGCTAAAGCTTGCGGCTACATTTTTTAAGCTGCCTAAGCCTGAAAATCCTTTAGCAACATATTTCTGAAACGCCACAGCAGGGGCTGGTTTAAAAATAACCCCATAACCTGGAAATTTTCACGGTAACAAGCCGTCCAGAAAACTATTAACCTCCTGAAGCACCTGCACCAGGTCCCGCCCCGTATCAAGTCTCAACCGCGGCTGATCCGCCTCGGTTACGGGCTCAAAATCCTCTATCTGCAAATCGAGCAGCTCCGGGCGGCCGTCCGAAATGGCGCTGGCGTTATCCGCCCGCCGGCGCAGGCGCTCCTGCACCACCTCTTTGGGGCAGACACACTGAACAAACACCGCCCGGGCCCCCTTTTCCCCGGCCAGTTCCCGCACCCGGGCCCGCTCTGCGGCGCTCTTAAAAGAGGCGTCCAGGATTACCCCGCGGGCCCCGCCAGCCAGCAGTTCCCCGGCCCGGCGGCGCATTTCGGCGTAGGTCTTTTGGGAAAAATCCTCCCGGTAAATGCCCTGGCCGAACCCAAAGCGCGCCGGGGTGGTGGGGGAAAGCCCCGCCAGGGCCTTGCGCACCGCGTCGCTGCCGATCACCGGCCAGCCCCGGGCCTCGCCCAGGGCTTGGGCCACGGTGGACTTTCCCACCCCCATCAGCCCGAAAATCACCACCAGGACTCGATCCATCGGGCTCCTCGGCGGGCATACCCTCCGGCCAGGGCGAAGTAGGCCCGGGCCGCCTGCCGGGCCCGCTGCTGCTCCACCGGAGGCATCTCGGGCTCGCCGGCCGCCAGGGCGCTGATCTTGCCCCGGACGCAGGCCCGGTAACATTTGTAAAAATCCAGCACCCTTAAGAGGTCCTCATCCCCGGCCGCGCCGGCAAAATGTTCCACAAAATGGCGGGCAAGTTCGCTCAGGCCGTGAAAATCCAGGTCCATGGCCAGAAAGGCCACATCCGCCGCCACATCACCATACCGGAATCGGGGGTTAAATTCAATGCAGTCAAACACCTGGATGCCGTCGGCCAGACAGATGTTGCGCATGTGCAGGTCGCCGTGGCAATCCCTGATGTGCCCGTCTTTTATGCGTTTTCTCAACAAAGGCCGCTGGTGCGCCAGAAATCCCCGGGCAAAGTTGCGGATTTCCTCAAAAAGCTCCGGGGTGAGAATATCCCCCACCAGGGCCTTCATGGGCGCGAAGTTCTCTTCATGATTGTAAATAATCACCCCGGGCTCGCCGTAGCGGTTGATGTGCGGCCCGGTGGCGGCTTTTTGGTAAAACGGCGCCAGCACCGCCACCAGACGGTCCAGATGCTCGGGGGTAAGCTCCCCCCGGTCGGCCACTTCGTCCATCATGCGCTCCTGGGGCATCCGCACCATTTTCAAGACATAATCCAGCGGCCGCCCCGGCCCGCCCACCTTGACCCCGGAGACTGACGCGGTGACCGGCAGCACCGCCAGGTAGATGG
Organism: Desulfobaccales bacterium; assembly: GCA_041740935.1. Lineage (GTDB taxonomy): Bacteria > Desulfobacterota > Desulfobaccia > Desulfobaccales > 0-14-0-80-60-11 > JBGSLA01. Next base: position 10,133 of record JBGSLA010000006.1, read on the forward strand.
TGGGGCACAGGCGCCGGTTGAGGCTCAGTTCCTGGTTCAGATAGTGGTGCCGCCGCCGCAGGGTGGAAAAATTCAGGAACACCAGATCCAGGGGCTTTTTCAGCTTATACGCATGGCGGTCCGTCAGAAACACCCAGGAAATGTGAGTCTGGACCAGCGCTACCCGGGAGGTGGGCTCCGGATAGGCAGCCGGGTCAAGCAAGGCGGTGACCAGGTCCATGAATTATTATATCAGAATCCTTAGATCAAAATCGGCTACCCAGGTGTCGCACCTGGCCCTTAGGCAATTCCCAACACATAAAAAGCCCGGCGGCACAGGCGTTCTCACCTGTGCTTCCCCAGGTTTTTAGGCAGAGCGGGAAAGCGCCGCGCCTCCCGCCTGAAGTACCTCGGCGAACAAAAACTTTCCTCGAAAATTTTCCCTTGCCGTACTATCCTTATAAAGATGGAAAGCACCCCGCCAGAGCCCACCCCGCCGCACCCGCACCGTTTTCTCATCCTTGTATGCTGCGGCCTGGGGTTTGCCAGCTACGTCACCTCCTACATGCGCATCCCGGTGGTGCCCCTGTTCGCCCTGGACCTGGGGGCCGGGGCGGTGATGGTGGGCCTGATCAATTCGGCGTTTCTTCTGACCACCGGGATCTGCGCCTTTCCCCTGGGTCTGCTGGGGGACCGCTGGGGCCGCAAACTGGTGGTCAACCTTGGCCTGCTGATCTCGCTCATCACCTCGGTGCTGTTGGCCCTGAGTGTCGCGCCCTGGCAGCTGCTGCTCATTTATCTGTTGTTCGGGGTGGGCCTGGCGGCCATCGGCCCCACCCTCATGGCCTATGTGGCGGACCTGTCGCCCGCCACCCACCTGGGGCGCTCCTACGGGGCCTACACCCTGGCCATTTATACCGGCATGAGCCTGGGTCCGGCCCTGGGGGGCTGGGTGGCCGACTGGCTGGGCTTCCGTCTGCTGTTTCTGGCCTCCGCGGCCCTGGTGGCCCTGATCTTTGTGCCGTCATTGGCATTGCTCCCCGGCTCCGGCTTGGCGCCGCACCCGGCCTCGGCCCCCCCCAAAGCCCCCCCCTCCTGGCGCGGGCTGCTGCGCAACCGGGCCCTGCTGGGCTGCTGGCTCCTCACCTTCGGGGGCTGCTTCGGGTTGGGCATTTTCATCACCTTCGCGCCCCTGTACATGAAGGACCAGGGCCTGTCGGTGGGCAACATCGGCCTGGTGTTCGCGCTCCAGGCCGCGGTGAACGCCCTGTCCCGCATCCCCTGCGGCCGCCTCAGCGACCGCCTGGACCGGCGCTGGGACCAGGCCATCGCGGGCTTTGTGCTCCTGGGGATGGCCCTGGCGGCCTTCGGCTGGGCCCACACCCTCCTCCAATTTCTGGCCGCCGCCGGGCTGCTGGGGTTCGCCATGGGCCTGGGTTTTACCCCGGTGGGGGCCCTCATCGCCGAGGTGGTCCCCCCCGAAGCCCGGGGCCTGGCCATGGGAGGCTACAACACCTGCATCTACCTCAGCATGATGCTGAGTTCGGCCCTCATGGGAGGGATTATTCACTGGATCGGCTTTACAGGGGGGTATCTGCTCTCCGGGGTGGTGGTGATTCTGTCCGCCGGGGGCTTTTACCTGCTGATCCGTAATTTTTCCGGTTCCAGGGGATAATGGGAGTTCACCAGGATTCGAAGTTCTTGCCGGTCCGGCAAGAGACCAAATCCCCCCTGCCCCTTTAGAAAAGGGGGGTTCCTGCTTTACTTGGGATTTAACAGGGCCGGCAGGGATGAAATCCGGAAACCTTTGGCTTCATAAGTCTTGGGGAGATAATCATCCGGAATCGTCACCTGATTGCCATCCCGGACCGCGGCGTAGGTGGGGGACATGATTTCCACCCCGGCTTCGTTGAAGGCATCCTGGATGTTTTGATGCAGCCCGGACTGAATGACCAAAAGGAGCTGGGGCTCCGCGGTGTACACATTCAGTTCATAGGCCACCGAAAAATCGTTCAGCGCGGTCTGCAGCACAAACGGGGGCGGCTCCGGCACCACCCCCTGGGTGGCCCGGGCTGCGGCCAGCAGCAGCTCATGCACCTGCCGCCAGGGCACATCATAGCCGATGGTGACTGAGGTGTGGATAATCAGGCGGGACTCCTGGGCCAGGGAGCTGAAGTTGATCATGTGGCTCCCCAGCACCATGGAGTTGGGGATGGTCACCTCCACATTTTTGATCGTCCGAATGCGGGTGATGAGCAGGGTTTTTTCCATGACGTCGCCGACCGTGTCGGCGATTTTCACCCGGTCCCCCACTTTAAAAGGCCGCATGTAGGTCAGCGCGGCCCCGGCCACCACATTGGCGATGGCTGCAGTGGACCCCAAGGACAGGAGAATGCCGAAAAAAATCGAGATGCCCTGGAAGGCCGGACTGCCGAACCCCGGCATATAGGGAGAAATCAACACAATAGTAAAGATAATCAGTAAAAACCGGGAAAGTTTAAAGGTGGGCTCGGCCCAATCCTTATGAAAACCGCTAAAGACCACCCGCCCTGTTTTAACTTCTGAGAAAAGCAGTCGCAGCAGTCGCAGCACATAACGCATCACATAAATCGTGATGGCGATGAAGATCAGATTGGGAATGAAATCGAGAATCCCGCGGAAGATGGCCTGGAAGGGGGCGATGAAATAGTCCAGGTACCCCAGCACAAAATACCTGGTGCCGGGAAAATAACTGAAAAATATCGGGATGAACAGATACAGCAGGATGAGGTATACGATGATTTTGGTCTTTTGGACCGTCCATTTCAGGGCGTTGGTAAGGCGGTCGGCGGAGATTATTTCAAAGCTTTGGACATGAATGGGCGAAATTTTGGTGCCCCGCCAGGACTCAATTTTATTTATCAAGCGGTTGAGTAGACGCCGCGCCATACGCATGGTAAAAAATAAAAAGGCAAAAAACATGATGGTAAACAAGATGTCATCGAGACTTTCGGCCAGTCTTTCACTCCTGGTCACCGACAATATCAGCCCTCTCACACTTTCCGCCAGACCTGCGATTAAATCCTTTGCCCAGCCCATGATGTTTCCCTCCCGTGGTTTTTCGCAACTGCCCTGAAATTATAAAAGGTTTTTGGTGAAATGGCGCGGTTTTTCTCCAACCCCGGTGCCGCCTGGGACGGCCCTCGGGGAAATTTCCCCTTATCCCCCCCCATCCCTGGGCAACCTGTGGAAAATCTTTGGCCTTGGCGGTCAATTTGTGGTAAAAAGCACATATTTCCTCAGGTAGGATCATGACCCAGGTACGCACCCGTTTTTCTCCGAGCCCCACCGGCGCCCTGCACTTGGGCGGGGTCCACACCGCGCTCTTTAACTGGCTCTTCACTCGCCACCATGGCGGGGTCTTTATCCTCAGGATCGAGGACACGGACAAGGAGCGCTCCCAGGAGAGCTTTGTCGATCAAATCAAGGAATCCCTGCTCTGGCTGGGGCTCACCTGGGATGAAGGACCCTACCGGCAATCGGAGCGCCTGGCCCTGTATCACGAGTTCGCCGGGCGGCTGCTGGAGGCCGGCCTCGCCTACTGCTGCGACTGCGATCCCGAGGATCTGGAGGAGCGCCGCCAAAAAGCCCTGGCCCGGGGCGAAAAGCCCCGCTATGACGGCCGCTGCCGGGAGCGGGGCTTGGCCAGGGCCCCCGGCCGGGCGGTGCGCTTCAAAACCCCCCAGATCGGGGTCACCTGCTGGGAAGACCAGATCAAAGGCCATATCGCCTTTGAAAACCGGGAGTTGGACGACCTGGTGATCCTGCGGGCGGACGGCGTCCCCACCTATAACCTGGCGGTGGTGGTGGACGACATCACCATGGACGTTTCCCACATCATCCGGGGGGATGACCACATCAGCAACACGCCCCGGCAGATTTTGATTTACGAAGCCCTCGGGGCCGCGCCGCCCCTGTTCGCGCACATGCCCCTGATGCTGGGCAAAGACCGCACCAAGCTCGCCAAACGCCACGGCGCCCTGTCGGTGCTGGCCTACCGGGACCGGGGCATTTTGCCCCACACCCTGAACAATTACCTGGCCAGGCTCGGCTGGTCCCACGGCGACCAGGAGATTTTTACCCCGGAAGAGCTCATCCGCTTCTTTTCCCTGCACCAGGTGGGCAAGGCCCCGGGCATCCATGACGATGAAAAGCTCCTGTGGCTGAACAGCCATTATCTCAAAGCCGGCGACGACCATGAGTTGGCCCGACAGCTGCTTCCTTTTCTGGAGCCCCTGGGCATCGACTCTCCCGATCCGGCCTATCTGGTCCGGGCCGTGGCCACCCTCAAGACCCGCAGCAAGACCCTGGCGGAGATGGCCGAGGCCGCCCGTTTTTATTTCCAGGACCCCCGGCCCTACGAACCCGCAGGGGCCCAAAAATTTCTCACCCCGGACGCGGCGCCGCTCCTCCGGGAGGCCATTAAGGCGCTGAATCATGTGCCTGATCTGTCCGAGGCGACGCTCACCGCGATGCTCAAGGACCTGGCCGCCCAGGCGGGGGTGAAACTGGTGGCCGTGGCCCAGCCGCTCCGGGTGGCCCTCACCGGCCGCACCGCCAGCCCCAGCCTCACCGACGTCATCGCCCTGCTGGGCCGGGAGGAAAGCAGCTGTCGTCTGTCCCAGGCCCTTGAATTTATAAGAAAAAGTTAGTTCGCCATATGTGCCGGTGTCCCGGCCATGACTTTAAGGAGGACTCGCCCCATGGCAGCACATCATGAATCCCATGAAACCCATGCTGAACCCATGCCCGCCTACCGGAAAAAACAGGCCGTCGTCTGCGTGCTGGTGTTTTTGTGCATTGTGGCGGCCTTTGCCGTACCCGGGCGGTACACCTCCCTGGGGGCCATCCTGGTGGCCTGCGGCCTGATCGCCTATGCCGCCAAGCTCCAGCCCGAGCCCCCCGCAGACGATCACCATCATTGAAGATTGAGTTTTGGGGGAGGGGGCTAAGGGGCGGTGGC
>JBGSLA010000007.1:0-6666 GCA_041740935.1 Desulfobaccales bacterium
GCCCCCGAGCCTGGCCCGGACCGGTTCCCCTCCGGAATCGCCGGCCGCGCCAAAGCCTGCCGCCGCAGCTGAGCCGGCGCCATTGCCGAAACGGCTGTCTTCCCTGGCGGCAGAGTCCCAGGCCGGCAAGGCCCAACCGGCGGCTGAGGTCTCAAGCGTCAGGCCCGCAGAGAATCAGGCTGCTGGGCCGCCCCTGAAGTTGACCGCCGAGGAATTGGTCACCACCCGGATCGAGTTGAAAAACGGCAACGGCGCGACCAATCAGGCCAAAGAAACCAGAAGTCTTCTGGCCCTGGAGGGTTTTTCCGTTTCGGGCGTGGGCAACCACATCGATTTCGGTCTGGAGGAAACCACCATCGCCTTTCGCCCCGAAGCGGCAAAGATGGCGCAGATACTGGCTCAGAAGTTTTTCCCCGCAGCCAGATTAGAGCCAGGGGGTAAGGTCTCCCACACGGCCGACATCCGGGTGTCTTTGGGTCGGGACTGCCTGGCCGGACAGCAACTCAGCCGCAGGCCTAAAGAAACCCCGATAACGACGAAGGCCGCGCCCCCTGCCGCGGCTGCGCCGGCGCCCGCGGCGACGCCGCTTCCAAGGGCGGCCAAGCCCCCGACCTCTCCTCCCGCCAAGGCCCAGCTAACCGGTTCTCCGGCCGCGCTGGAACTCAGCCAGGTGGGCATCGAGCTCCGAAACGGCAACGGCGTTCAAGGGCAGGCCCGGGAGATGAGAACTCGCTTGACCCTGGAAGGCTTTACCGTGGTGGGCATCGGCAACCACATTGATTTCGGGCTCGACCGGACGGTTATCGCCCATCGGCCGGAGGCCGCGCAGGTGGCCCAAACCCTGTCCCAAAAGTTTTTCCCGGGGGCGATTCTGGAGGTCAATGAGGATACGCGCTTTTCCGCCCAGGCGGCTGTCCGGGTGTCTTTGGGCCGGGACCTGATCCCGGGCCCGGAGCGCCTGGCCCAGGCGGCCCCCTGAAAACCCGGCTGATCGTGCCACGGCCTGGGGTGTGCGCTCTCAGGAGCCTCTTGCAGGCCGAGAGTTCTCTTCTTTAGGAGTCTTATCAGCTCGCCGGCTGGCGGGGGGCCCGGGTGGCCAGCCAGCGCTCGAACACCCGCCAGATCATGGCCCCCACCTCCTGGGCTTCGGCCTCAGTAAATTCCTTGGCATCGAGCATCACCGCCCCTTCCATGCCCGGGGCTGCGAGCACCACCGCCAGGCGGCCGTCTTCCCCCTGTCCCACCCGCACTGCACCTTCCGGCACTTCAACTTTCATGATGAACCCTCCCTGAGAACCTGGACGCCGGCCAGGTTTAGTGGATTTCCGGCAGGCACTTGAGAATTTACTTTCTCAAGTCCGTCTCAGATTTTGAATGCATATTTTTTTAAGTTAACAAAAAAATAGACAAACTTCAATGGACGGAATTGTCAATGAAGACGAGGCGGTTAGCAAAATTCTGGCATAACATCAACCCATTCCGCCAAGAAAAAGCACATTTTCGCAAAATTTAGCAATAGTTAAATTATACATACACCGGATAAGTATTGTCTTGCACCTGTTCATAACCTTCAGCGGGCCATTATTATAGGCTTGTCTACCCGATCTTTCCAGTATTCCGGAAATTTTTTAACAAAAACCGCACAAAGGCTTGACACACTACAGCCGCTTTATTAGGATGAGGTATCGGCATAGAGGCACCGGTTCCGTTTAAGCCCCGGCTTCTCCTACGACATCTGTATTTCCTGTTTTTCGTTTGAGCATCCTCTCAAAGCTGAGCTGGGCGGATCCCACGCAGTTTTCTCGAGAAACTCTGCATGTGCGCCGGCACGGGTAACATGGGAATTTACCCCGAGCCGGGAAGGAAATCCATAATTCCAAAAGGAGGGTGGCCATGAAAACCTTTTTCTCCTTTGTGGCAATTTGGCTTATACTAATAACCGCGCCGACCTGGGCTTCCACCGCAAGTATCGGCAAGGACAAGGTTAACGTCCGCACCTCCCCCAGCCTTAAGGCAGACGTCCTTTTTCAGGCCCACCTGGGATATCCCGTGGAAGTGGCCAAAACCAGGGGAGACTGGGTGCAGATCAAAGACTGGCAGGAAAATGTGGGGTGGATCTACAAGCCCCTGCTCAACCACGATACCCAGACCGCGGTGGTGCTGCCGGAGCGGGTCAATGTCCGGAAGGGCCCGAGCCTTAAATACCAGGTGGTAAACCAGGCCCAATGCGGCGAAGTGTATAAAGTGTTTGAGGAAAAAGGGGGTTGGGTAAAGATAGGTTATTACCGGGAAGACCAGGAAATCGGCTGGATCCGCAACGATATGGTCTGGGGGGAATAGGGGCTGGCGGCCCTTTGCAGCTCATCGGGAGTGACCGCCAGGAGTTCCCTGGTTCAGGAAATACCTTAACTTTGCCGGAGACCAGACGCCAACCAGGCAGGCTGCCAAGCTCCCTGGAGCCTGGCGCCTGAAAAGGCCCCCGTGGGGGCGGGAATACCCTGCCCCATAAAAAAATGTTTTCTTTGCTGGGGGTGGTCAATTCCGGCCCTGAAGGTTTAGCCTAATAAATCACGGAGGTTTTATCATGAAGCGTGGGCTCTTAATGTTGATCATGGCCTTTTTGGCCGCGGCTTTGGTGTTGGGCTGCGGCAAGCCCGAAGAACCCAAGGACAAAAAACCGGCGGCGGAACAGGCTGCTCCGGAAAAGAAGGAAGCGGACAAAAAGGAGCCGGAGAAAAAAGACGCGGAGAAAAAGGAACCGGAAAAGAAGGCGCCGGAGAAAAAAGAAGCGGCTAAGCCGGCCAAACCGGCTGAACCCAGGCCGGCATACGTGCAGCCCGGCGAAGCCAGTCCTGCCGCCGAAAAGCCGGGGGCGCCGAATAAGTAACCAAGCTCAGCCTGCCGGTTAACCCCGGCGGGGTCCGAAGAAAAATCGACTGCCCGGATCAGCTCGATCCCTGGAGGCTGGCGGGCCCCTGGCCTCCTGGTAAAGGTCCGGTGCGCCTTTGGGGGTGTCACCCCAAGCCTTCCCTGATGTTCTGCGGCGCTAAATGTGCCGGGCCGCATTTTATGCTTGACTTTTGCCCCTTTTAAAGAAAAAATTCACAATTTAGAGATTAGGGGCGCGGGCGGGTTTGGGGTGCCGGCTGGCTGGAGCCCATCAACGCGTGGCGTGCTGTTCACTTTGAGAAGGGGAAGGGCATGGGAAATTCACCAAAATACCTCAAAAAGGCCTCACTGCTTTTCCTGCTGTTGGCGCTGTTTCTGCTCTATCTCTGGATGATGGGCGGCAGCGCCCTGGGGGCGGCCAATCCCGGGGGAGAGGGTAGTTCCCTGCCCTGGTGGGCCTGGGTCTTAATTCTCCTGGTCATGACCTTTGTTATGGGCATTGTGGCGGTTTTGGGAGGAGTCGGCGGCGGGGTGATTTTTGTCCCCATTGTGAGCGGCTTTTTCCCCTTTCACCTGGATTTTGTCCGGTGCGCCGGCCTGTTGGTGGCCCTGTCGGGAGCCTTGTCGGCCGGTCCGGGCCTGTTGCGGGCCGGCATGGCTGACCTGCGCCTGGCTCTGCCCACCGCCCTGATCGCCTCCAGCGCCTCCATTGTCGGGGCCCTGGTGGGTCTGGCCCTGCCCACCCACATCGTGCAAATCTCTCTGGGTTTGACCATCCTGGGCATCGTGGTCATCATGTTGTTGGCGAAGAAGTCGGAATACCCGGTGGTGAAGGAAATTGACGGAGTGGCGCGCATGTTGGGCATCCATGGGACCTATATGGATATCTCCACGCGTGAAGATGTCGAGTGGAAAGTCCACCGCACCCCCATAGGTCTTATCCTCTTTGTGGCCATCGGGGTCATGGCCGGGATGTTCGGTTTGGGAGCCGGCTGGGCCAACGTGCCGGTCCTCAATTTGCTGATGGGGGCCCCTCTGAAGGTGTCGGTGGCCACCAGCAAATTTCTGCTGTCCATCACCGATACCAGCGCCGCCTGGATTTATATCAACAGCGGGGCCATGCTGCCCCTCATTGTGGTGCCTTCCCTCATCGGCATCATGCTGGGAAGCTGGGTCGGGGTCCCCATTCTGACCCGCACCAAGCCGACCGTCATCCGCTATATCGTCATCGGTCTGCTGACTTTTTCCGGGCTTCGCGCCTTCTTGAAAGGCCTGGGAATCTGAACCGTCGCGGGAGGAATTATGAGTCCCTTGAAAGCCTCAGAAGCGCAATTATTTTACGCTAAAGTTCTGAACAGACTGACGTTGTTCAGCTTTGCGACGTTAATCGTGTTTTTCTTGATCTATATTTTGGGGATCATAAGCCCTCATGTCCCTTTAAATCAGGTCTCGCAATTATGGACCCAATCCAGCCATAATTATATGCAAGCCGCCGGCATTCAACCCGGTTGGGCCTGGGTAGGTCATCTGGGATATGGAGACATGATCATTTATATTCCCATCGCCCTGCTCGCCGGTGTTACCATTGTCTGTTATATCGGGGTAATTCCCAAGTTTCTCAAAAGCCAAGAGTACATTTTGGTGGTCATCGCAGTGTTGGAAATTTTGGTGTTGTCGGCCGCGGCTTCCGGTTTCCTGAAGGGGGGAGGCCATTAATACGGTTTTCGGTCCACTTTTTTCATAATTCATTCCCAGCGCGGCACATAAAAAAGCCCGGGCCTTGAGCCTGGGCTTTTTTTTGAACAATCCTTTTTTCTGGAATGTTTTTTTGTGGGGGAGGGGGGTGCCCAAGGGCTGGAAGCCCGTGCTAGCGGGGTCCCAGACCCCTGCCCCCTCTCGCACATCCCCTCCCCCTGAACCGGGAGCACAGTTCTTATAGGGCGGCCTGCGGCCGCCGCTGGTGGCACAGGTTTTCAACCTGTGCCTGCACAGGCGGGAAGCCTGTGCCACCAGGATCTTCCCGTTTTTGAGAGAACCTGGGATTCATGAGCGGCTGTCCTGAAAAGTTTGCCTTGTGTAGGGGCAGGCGCCCTCGCCTGCCCGGTTTGGACAGCCGGGGGCGGCTGTCCCTGCGGCATAAAGGCCTTTTATGCTTTACGGTTGAACCGTAGGCTCATGAAGAACTGTTATGAAAAGTTCAAGGTTCAAGGTTGTAGCGGCAGGCGGACCCCGCCCGGTCCTGAAAAGTTTTTGTGTGGAACCGCCGCCTCGGCGGTTCAGGCGAAGGCCAAGGCGCCGGCGCCACATTTTTCCTGCTTTCCAGGTGGGCCTGCGGCCCATGAGGGAAAGGGAATTTTTCGGGATCTGTTGAAAAAACAGCCTGGGAAAGAGAGGCGCGAGACTTAGACCGACGCCCGGTGAATTTGCTGGACTCCTTGAGGTTTCCAGGTCAGGCCAGGTCCCCTCCGGTGAGATTTTTCAGGGCTTCCAGGTATTTGGCCCGGGTGTTGGCCAGCACCTCCGGGGGGAGGGGCGGCGGCGGGGGCTGCTTGTTCCAGCCCAGAGACTCGAGGTAGTCCCGCAGATATTGTTTGTCATAGCTTTTCTGGGCCCGGCCGGGGGCGTAGTCTGCCTGGGGCCAGAAGCGGGAGGAATCCGGGGTGAGGACCTCGTCGATGAGCAACAGCGCCCCCTGATCGAGCCCGAACTCGAACTTGGTGTCCGCCAGGATGATGCCCCGGGGTTCGGCCCAGGCGCTGGCCCGGCGATAGAGGGCGAGGCTGATCTCCCGCACCCTGGCGGCCAATTCCTTGCCGATGGTGGCCGCGGCCTGGGCGAAGGTGATGTTTTCGTCGTGGATGCCCAATTGGGCCTTGGTGGAGGGGGTGAAGATGGGTTCCGGCAGGCGGTCCGATTCTTTGAGGCCCGGGGGCAGCGGGATGCCGCAGATAGTGCCGGTTTTTTGATAATCGGCCCAGCCGGAGCCCGCCAGATAACCCCGGACGATACACTCCACTTGCAGGGGCCGGGTTTTTCGGACCAGCATGGTGCGGCCGGCCAGGGTCTGGCGGTGCGCCTGGCAAGCCGGGGGGAAGTCGGCCACGTCCAGGGAAATGAGGTGGTTGGGGACGACGTCGGCCAGGAGGCGGAACCAGAAGGCCGAGATCTGGGTCAAAATGCGGCCCTTGTCCGGGATGGGGTCGGCCATGACCACGTCAAAGGCGGAGATGCGGTCGGTGGCCACCAGGAGCAGGCGGTCGCCCAGGTCGTAAATATCCCGGACCTTGCCCTGGTGGCGGGGCCCCAGATCGGAAAAATAGGTCAGTAAAACCGGAGTGCTCATCGCCGTGGTTTGGGGGCTGGGGTTTTGGTTTTGGGAGCCTCGGCCGGCAGTTTGACCACCTTCGGGGCCGCAGCCAGACGCTCCAGGGTTTTGAGGCGCTGGGCCGCGTCGTCGGCCTGTTTCTTGCCGGGAAAGGGGCCTGCCTTCACCAGGAAATAGGTTCTTTTATCGGAGGTTACCCGGATGACCTGGGCCGGCAGATGCCTGGCCTGAACTTTTTCTTTCAAGGCTTTGGCCTCCTCGTAGTTGCGATAGGTTGCCACCAGAACCTGATAGGCTTCTTTGGGCGCGGCCGGGGGGGCTTTGACGGTTTTGGCCGGAGTGGCCGCCAACTGGCTGGGGGCTCCGGCGGAGCGCGACGGCGGGGCAGGTTCGGCGTCAGCCTTAAGGGGAGGTCCCCCGGCCGGAGGCAGTTTTTCCTTCGGGGCCAGCTG
>JBGSLA010000008.1:0-8270 GCA_041740935.1 Desulfobaccales bacterium
CCCAACCCTCTCCCCCCGAAGCGGGGGGAGAGGGGGATGAGGAAAAACTTTTCAAACCAGGAACCCCCTTTTCGGCCCCCCATGATCTTCACCGATCCCCTCATCGCCCCCGTGCTGGACCTGGCGGCGGCGGACCCACGGGCGCGACTTAAGGCGGTGCGCCAGATCGTCCAACGGCTTGCCGAACCGGGGTTTCTCGAGACCCTCCGTCGCCATCGCCTCACCCCGCTGATTTATGCCGCCCTGACTCAGTTCCCCCGGGAAGAGGCGGGGTCCGCGCCCCTTTTGGAGGAACTCCGGCGAGATTACCTCGGGGGCCTCAGAGGATACACCATCCAGAAGAACGAGACCCGCGGGCTGGCCGCGGCCCTGGCTCACGCCGGGCTGGAGGGGATCCTGTTGAAGGGCGGGGACATCCGCCAGCGCCTCTACGACGATCCGGTCTCCCGGCCCATGGGCGATGTGGATGTCCTGATCTCCCCGGCTGACCTGGACCGGGTGCGGGCGGTCCTGAAGGGCCAGGGATACACCCTGATCCCCAAGGACGTGGACCGCATTCCCGATTATAACCGGCGGTTTGCCTGGGAAGAATTGTATGCCGGTCCCCGGGCAAACGGGGTCTTTTTTGATATTCATTGGGAAATCAGGAAGATGGGCGCGTTTTACCGCCTGCCTTACGCGCCCCTGCGGGCCCGGGCGACCCCCGGGCCCCAAGGCTGGGGTCCCCTGTTGATTTTGGCGCCGGAGCACCTGCTCATGAACCTGTGCCTCAACACCCTGGAGGAGTGGGAGCAGGCAGGCGTCATGAAGGCGGTGGACCTGGACCGGGCCCTCAGCCGCCTGCCCCTGGACTGGGACCTTTTTTTGGAGGATGCCGCCCGTTTTCAGATTCAGGGAGCCATGTTCCGGATACTCAAAGAGCTGGCCGCGCTGCGTCCCGGCGCGGCGCCCGGCTGGGTTTTACAGCAGTTGGCCGCGTACCGCCCCGGCTGGGGGGAAAGGCGCATCCTCAGCCGCAGCGCCGGAAGTCTGTTGTGGGCGTCTTTGGCCACCCTGGGGCGCCATCTGCCGGTCCGGGACTGGCCGGCCTTTCTCCGGGGCAAACTCTGGCCCGACCAGGCCTTCCTGCAGGCCAACGCCCGGACCTATCCGAGTCGCAGGGGCTATGTGCGACATCTGTTCAAAAGGACCCGGGACAAGACCTGATACGGTTGTGAGTCGCGGGTTTTCAGTTTCCGGTAAATGTATATAAAAAACAATATATTAGGCGTTTTATTGGTTTCAGGCAAGTCGGTCCGACCCCTCCATGGCCTCAATGGCCACCCCCGGAAATGAAAATCTTTTTGTAGGGGCGGGGTTACTCCGCCCCTACGGGTGAATTTTCAGGATAAAAGTCTAAGGAAGCACAGGTGAGGACACCTGTGCTACTAATTTTGAGTTTCTTGTTTTTCGACAAAGATTTTGCTTGCATCATGCTGTTCTTATTAAGAAATCATTCAATTTTTTCAGTTTGGTTCCGGCCTTTAGGCCGGGATGTGCCACCGGGCGGTATAGGTTTTTTAGATTCCCTGGTCTTCCCAAAGCCATTCTCTGTAGCCGCAGGCTTCAGCCTAAACCCGCCCAGGTCACTTGCAAAGAAACGAGCGACGTCGTTGACAGTATTTCCCATATTTGATAAATAATCTTGTTACGTCTCCTTGCTCTGGGCGACAAGGTCCCAGGGCTCTGAATCCGTGAGGAGGAAAAATGCGAAGATATGAGACCGTCTGGGTGGTCAACGGCGACCTGCCGGACGAAGACGTCAAGGCTGCCATCGACAAATTCACCAAAATTATCAACGGGACGAGCGGCACTGTGGTGAATGTGGAGGAATGGGGCCGCCGCAAACTGGCCTACAAAATCGGCAACACCCTTAGGGGGGCCTACCTCCTGGTTGACTTCGCCGGCATGCCCGCCACGGTGAAGGAAATGGAGCGGAATTTCCGGATTGACGACCGGGTGATCCGCTATCTCACCACCAAAAAATCCGACCACGTGGACCTGGCGGCCCTGGAGGCGGAAATTGCCGCCAAGGCCCAGGAAGCGGCCCGGCGGAGCGCCGAGGCGGAGAAGGCTGCGGCTCCGGCGGCGGTCTCGGAAGCCCCTGCCGCCCCCTCCCCGGAGGCGGCCCCCTCGCCAGCTGAAAGCACCACCACCCCCGCGGCGGAAACGGTCGAAGCCGAGCCCGCAGAAACCCCGGTTCAGGAGGCTTAATCATGCCGGCCGTGCCCCGACGCAGACGCAAACAATTTTATGTACGGCGCAAGGTCTGCCGTTTTTGTGTGGACTCCAAGCTGATCATCGATTTTAAGGACGTGGCCACCCTCCGGCAATTTATCACGGAACGGGGGAAGATCATCCCCCGGCGGATTTCCGGGAATTGCGCCCGTCATCAGCGCCATTTGACCAGGGCCATCAAGCAGGCCCGGCTCCTGGCCTTGATGCCGTATGTGCCGTTTCCCTCATCGCCCTGAGTTCTGAGGGAGGTGGCTTGTGCCAGGCAGCCGGCGGCTCGTGTGGGGCTGCGCCCTGGTCGCCCTGGTGGCCTTTATCCTGGCAGGACGCACGAGCGCCATGGCCACCTTATTTTTGGGCACCTGGGTGCCGCTTCCCCTCCTGATAGTGGGCTGGCGCCAGGGGACCGTGCCGGCCGTCCTGGTGGCCGCGGCCGGCGCCCTGGTGGTCCTGGCCCTCAATCCCGGGCTGACCGTTTTCCAGGACGATCTGGGCCTGTGGCTGCTGTTGCTCCTGGGCCTGATACTGACGGTCTGCCGGCAGCGGGGCTGGACCGCAGGTTCGGCCATCATGCTGGCCACGGCGGCCCTGGGAATTCTGTCCCTGGTCGGGTTTGCGGCCCTGGCATATTACCAGGGTCTGAGCCCGGCCGACTTCTGGGAGCAGAAGTCCCAGGAAATTATCCGCGCCTTGACGGCCACCCTCCAGCACTCCGGCATGGAGGTCTCGGACTTGCGGGTGATGGGGTTTCCCCGGGGGGATATGCAGAACCTGTTGATTCAGGTTCTGCCGGCCCTGGCCCTGATCAATATCGCGCTGGTAGCCTGGGTGAACGTCCTGGTGGCCATGAAGGCAGCGCGGCGGTGGGGGTGGGGCGACCCCGGCGAGCCTCTGGCCCAGTGGACCTGCCCCGAGTGGCTGGTTTTTTGCCTGGTGGCGGCCGGCTTTGCCCTGCTGGCGCCCCCGGTCTGGGTGCGGGTGGCCGGCCTTAACCTGCTCCTGATCGTGGGGTTCGCCTATTTCGGCCAGGGGACCGCGGTAATTGCCGCTTTGCTGCAACGCTATCAAGCCCCCTGGGGCCTGCGCTTCCTCGTCTATGTCCTGGCTTTTGTAAACCCTTTGATAATTATGGTCATGATCCTGGGGCTGATGGATCTGTGGCTGGACTTTCGCCGGCTCCAGCCGCCCCGGGAGGTCTAAGGAGAACCTTGTGAAAGTCATTCTTACCGAAAACCTGCCTGCCCTGGGAACCGCCGGCACGTTGGTGGAAGTAACCCGGGGGTATGCCAGGAATTATCTCATTCCCCAGGGCAAGGCCCTGGAAGCCACCCCCGGCAATCTGGCGCGCTTCGAATCGCAGCTGGCCCGCATAACCCAGCAAACCGACAAAGAAAAAGAGGCCGCACTGGCATTGGCCGCCCGGCTGGCGGAGGTGAGCCTCACCATTCCCCAGCGGGTGGGGGACTCCGAGCGCCTGTATGGTTCGGTGACCAACGTGGTCATCGCCCAGGCGTTGGAGGACCAGGGTTTTACGGTGGACCGCCGGCAGTTGGAGCTGGACGAGCCCATCAAGCGCCTGGGCTCTTACCTGGTGAGCGTGCGCCTGGCCCCGGAGGTCAAGGTCCAGGTCCGGGTAGAGGTCGTCCCCGAGACTGCCTGAGTCGGCGGCCCCCTGCCATAAAGACCCAAAGCGTCTCTTTGCCGGCGCCCGGCGCGTCGGCCCTCCTGGAGGCCACATGGCCAGAGGCAGAAAACCATCCGGCCCGGGTGGTTCAGACGGCCCGCCGCAGCCCGGACTCACTCCCCCGGCCAATCTGGAGGCGGAACAATCGGTGTTGGGCGCAGTCCTGCTCCGGGCCCAGGCCCTGGACCAGGTGGCCGACATCCTGAGACCGGAGGATTTTTATCGTTCGGCCCACGGCCACATTTTCCAGGCCATGCTGGACCTCTGGAACCGGGGCGAGCCCGTGGATCTGGTGACGGTGACGGCCCTGCTCCGGGAACGCAACCGCCTGGAGGACGTGGGGGGGCCGGTCTTTCTGGCCGCGTTGAGCGAGCACGTGGGCACCGCCGCCAATGCGGCCTATTACGCCAAGTTGGTCCACGAAAAGTCGGTGCTGCGCCGCCTGCTGGAATGCTCCCAAAACCTGGCCCAGGCCTGCCTGGCCCCGGTGGAGGATGTGGATCAGTTCCTGGACGGGGCTGAAACCGAAATTTTCAAGGTGGCCGAAAGCAAAATCCGCCTGGGATTTCAGCCCATCGGCCGCCTGGTGGAGCAGGAAGTGGCCACCCTGGAGGCCATCTGGCTCCGGGATAAGGGCCGCATCACCGGGGTGGCCAGCGGCTTTGCGGACCTGGACCAACTCACCGCCGGCTTCCAGCCGGGGGACCTGATCATCATCGCCGCCCGCCCCAGCATGGGGAAAACCGCCCTGGCCCTGAACATGGCCTTTAACGCGGCCTACGACGGGCGGGTGCCGGTGGCCTTTTTCTCCCTGGAAATGTCCAAAGAGCAGCTGGTGCGGCGCCTGCTGAGCGCGGTGGGGGAAATCGACGCCTCCCGCCTGCGCCGGGCTTTCCTGGATAAAAGCGAGTGGCAGAAACTCCAGGAGGCCGCCAGCCTGCTCTTGGAATGCCCCATTTTTATCGATGACAGTCCCGCGGCCACGGTCCTGGAAGTGCGCAGCAAGTCCCGCCGCCTCAAGGCCGAAGGCAGGCTGGGGCTGGTGATGGTGGATTACCTCCAACTCATGCGGGGCCGCAGCGACGCCCCCAGCCGGGAACAGGAAATTTCCGATATTTCCCGCTCCCTGAAGGCCCTGGCCAAGGAATTGGCCGTGCCGGTGGTGGCCCTGTCCCAGCTCAGCCGCAAGGTGGAAGAGCGGCCCAAAAAAGAGCCGCAACTGGCCGATCTTAGGGAATCGGGCGCCATTGAACAGGACGCCGATGTCATCCTGTTCATTTACCGGGATGAAGTGTACCACGAAAACTCGCCGGAAAAGGGCCAGGCCCGCCTGCTTCTGAAAAAACAGCGCAACGGCCCCACCGGGGAATTCCGCCTGGCCTTCCGGGGGCTCTATACCAGGTTCGACTCCTTTGCCCCGGAAGAGGGCGCCCCCACCTATGAAAGACCGCTGTCGCTCTGAGCGGCTCAAGGGAACATACGCGGCATGACTCTCAAGACCCTGGAAGTGCTGCTTAAAGGGCTTGCCACTCGTATTCCCGGATATCAAAATCTTTTAGATAGATTGGGCTATTCCTGTCCGGGAGGCACCATCGCCTCGGAATATTGCTATTCCGTCTGGCTGCGGCACCTGGAAATGGCCCATCAGCACGGCTTATCCACCGAACTTGAGGTGGTGGCCGAACTGGGCCCCGGCAATTCCCTGGGCGTGGGCCTGTGCGCCCTGCTCACCGGCTCGAAGGTCTATTATGCCTTTGACCTCAAGGCATATTCCAATACCGTCAGGAATCTGCAGATATTTGAAGAAATTATCGACTTGCTGCGCGGCCGGGTTAAGGACCAACTTTCCGATTCCCAGTTTCCCGGCCATATCCTGACCGAGGCCCGCCTGGCCCGGGCCCTGGCGCCGGCGCGGCTTGACCGCATCAAACAGTGCATCATTCGCCTCAATCAGCCGGTCCAGGGCCTGTATCTGGGCTATGCGGCTCCCTGGGACGACCCGGCCGCCATCCGGGAAGGGTCCATCGATTTTCTGCTGTCCCACGCGGTCATGGAGCATGTGGACGACCCGGAGGCGAGCTACCGGGTGCAGTACCGCTGGCTCAAGCCGGGCGGGGCCATTTCCCACATGATCGACTACCGCTGCCATAATCTGTCCAGGGAGTGGAACGGACATTGGGCTTATCCTGAAGTCTTGTGGAAGATGATGCGCAGCAAACGGCCCTATTTCATCAACCGCTGGCCGCACTCGGTCCATGCTGCGGCCATCAGGCGGTGCGGCTTTCAGATTGTCGGCGAACAGAGGACCAAAGAGGCCTCCAGGATTACCCGGCAGCGGTTGGCTGCCGAATTTCAGGGATTTTCCGACGAGGATCTGACCACGGCTACCGGCTTTTTCCAGGCCCTGAAGCCCGGGAGTGGACGCGATCCCCAAAAAAAGGGCCAGGAGAACCCCTCCTGACCCTGGGTGAGGGTGGCCGAAGCGAGCGGTTAGCCGTTTTTCACCTCGATGCGCCGGGGTTTGGCCTTTTCGGCCTTGGGCAGGGTGAGGGTGAGGACGCCGTCCTTGACCGTGGCCTCGATTTTGGCCGTATCCACCAGTTCCCCCACCTGGAATTCCCGGTAGTAATCGCCGATGGCATATTCCTGGGCCAGGAGGGTTTCCTGCTCCGGCGGGGGGCTCACCTGTCCGTAGATGGTGAGCAGATTTTCCTTGAGGTCCAGGGTCACCTTATCGCTGGAGACGCCAGGCATATCGGCGGTCAGAACCAGGGCTTCGGGGGTTTCGTAGATATCCACCGCGGGGATGAAAACCCGCCCGGGCCGCACCCGTTCTCCCTTCAGGGGCGCCTCTTCCTTTTCTTTGGGCTTGAGTTCCTGTTCGGTCATGGGTCTCTCCTTCAGGCGCTTTTCACGACGATCTGCCGGGGCTTGACTTCCTCCGGCTTGGCCAGGGTGATGGTGAGCACGCCGTCTTTGCACGAGGCCTGGGCGTTATGAGGGCTGACCGGCGCGGGCAGCCTCAGCCTCCGGCGGAAAAAACCGGATTCCCGCTCCCGGCGGTGATAATTGACGTTTTTCTCTTCTATGGCGATGCGGCGCTCCCCTCGCAGAATCAGGCTTTGATCTTCGATGGTGATTTCCAGGTCCTCGGGGCGCACCCCCGGCAGTTCGGCCCGCACATACACCTGGTCGTGGTCCTCGGAAATATTGACCAGGGGATACACCCCCACCCGGCGGGGCTGGCTTTCCCACCCCGGCGCGGCGTGAAACAGGCGCTCCATCTGCCGCTGGAGATCGGCCATTTCCCGGAAGGGATGTCGGGTAAAAAATCTATCCATATATTATCCTCCATATATCAAGGAGTTATATAGCTTTCTCTTTGAAAATAAGCAGCACCTGCACCGCGGTCAAGATGCGGCCTTGGAAAAAAATACAAATTTACCTACAGTAAAGCGCGATAATATTCAGATTAGGAGGCTTGGATGGATTTTGCCTGGGAGGAGATTTCCTGGGTGCTGCTGGACATGGATGGCACCCTGTTGGATAAACATTTTGACGACTATTTCTGGGAGACCCTGGTGCCCGAGGAGTACGGGCGCCGGCGGGGACTCGGTTTGGCCCAGGCCCGGCAGGAGGTCTTCGCCCGCTATCAGCGCGAGGAGGGCACCCTCAACTGGACCGACATCGACTTCTGGTCCCGGGAACTGGAACTGGACATCCCGGCGTTGAAGGAGTCCATCCGGCATCTCATCGAGGTGCACCCGGATACTGAGGATTTCCTGAATTATTTAAGTAAGATAAACAAAAAGGTGGCCCTGGTCACCAACGCCCACTGGAAGACCCTGGATCTGAAGATGAATCATGTGGGCCTGCTGGGGTATTTTGATGAGGTGATTTCCTCGTTTGACCTGGGCGCGCCCAAAGAGGAATTGAGCTTTTGGGAGACCCTGAAAAGCCGCCTGCACTTCGATCCCCTTCATACCCTGTTGGTGGACGACAACGCCGAGGTCCTGGCCTGCGCCCGCGCCTACGGCATCAACCACCTCTTTTTCAAGGCCAAATCCAGTTCCCGGCTTCCGGCTCATCACCATCCGGATTTTGCCACCATCGAGAGCTTTCGCGAGCTGATGGGGTAATCTTGAGGGGAGGGCCGGGGGAGCGCGGCTCCCCCGCCCTCCCCTCAAACTCCCCTCCCACCCCCCTGTAAGGGGTTGGGGGAGGGGGATTGGGGGAGGAGGGAGGGGCTGTCTGCCCCTCGCCCCCTCCCCCAAAACGGCCCTCCTCTCAAAATAATCCCCGGCCAGGCCTA
>JBGSLA010000009.1:0-55738 GCA_041740935.1 Desulfobaccales bacterium
CATCGAGACGGCCGCGCCCGAGCCCCCGGCGGCTCCCGCTACGACCCCTGCTCCCAAAGAGCCCTCGGCCGCCGAGCCCAAGCGTCCCAAGCCCCCCAAGGTGGACACCGTAGTGCCCCGGGCGCCCAAGCCCGCGGAGGCCGCCGAACCCCCGGCCCCCAGACCTAAGCCCACCGCCGAACCGGCCCCGTCGCCGGAGCCCAAGGTTGCCCCGGCCAAGCCGGCCCCGGTCAAAGAGGAGCCTGCCCCTCCCGCCGCCCCATCCCCGGACGAGGACAAGCCCTCCCGCATCCGGATCATGTAAGGCCGGTTTCTTATTAAACTGAAACCCGCCAGGCGGTGCATGAGTTAGTTCTCATCCGAAAACTCCCCCTCCCCTGGTGCTGGGCATTACCCATAATTTTTTATTTTGAAATTATTTCAACTAGTTCCCTCTCCCCCCTGTGGGGGCAGAGGGTTAGGGTGAGGGGGGCTTAATATCTTGAAATTACTTTATAAGTTGGCATTGCCCTCTTTCCACTACCCCTACTTGTGGGTAATGATGAGCTTTCCTAAAGGGGGATTTAGGGGCAATGCTGTTCACTTAAGCTCAAACAGATAAGAGGAGTTCAATTTTTCTGTCATTCTGAGGGAGCCGCAGGCGACCGAAGAATCTCAAAGACCGAGATGCTTCGCTGCGCTCAGCATGACAAAAAAGCGAATAACATGTCGGGGTGGGCTTTGCCCACCAATCCCTGAAACCGCCTAAGTGAACAGCATTGGATTTAGGGGGATTTGTGGTGGCAGGTCAATAGGTTATACGTATTATTTGGTTTATCGCAATTGGTTATCAGGACGGGGGAAAGCCGAACTTGGGGGCAAGAAAGGGGCCGGTGCCTCGGCGCGGTCTGCCCGAAAAGCCGGCCCCTGTTAAGGGTTGGAGGGATTGGGGATCAGGGTCACATCAGCGGCGGAAGGGCTTGGCCACCATGTAGCGCACCTTGTTGGCCTTTTCGCCGTTATGCTCCAGGATGCCGGCCTGGTGTAGCTGGGTGAGATAGGCCCAGGCGGTCTTTTTGTTCACCCCAAAGCGCGCCTCGAAGTCCAACAGCCGGAACCAGCCCCCCCGGGTTTCCTGGAGAAACCGCTCCAGCGCAGTGCCGGTGAGCTTGCGCCGGCCTTTGGGGATCAGGGGCAGGGCCTCCAGGGATTGGCGCAGGGCCTCGGTGTGGAAAATGTCCTCCGCCGGCTCCGGCGTCTGGTTCTGAAAGGTGACGGCTTTCCCACCCACCCAACCGCTGCGGGCCTCCTCGAAATAACCCTCCACGTGCTCTTCGATGAGATTGAGCAGCCGGAAAAATTGGGACAGGGGGATCTGCCCGGCCAGGCGGGTGGCCAGAAAGCTTTTGGCCTGGCGGCGGATGAAGGACACCCGTTCGGGGGTGCCGGCCGGGAGTTTTTCCGCCTCCCTCAGGACCTGAAAGAACATGCCGGCCACCAGGGTGGTGTCCAGAGTCTGGCTCCGGGGCCGGTGCAGGGCCAGGCTTTCCTCGACCCGGATAAGCCCGCCGCTGATGGCCAGGGCCGCGAAGTCCTCGGCAAAGGTGGCCATTTTTTCGGGCCGCGCCATGGCCATGACTTCCAGGGTAAGGGTGCGCACCAGGTCGAGTTGGCCGTCCCGATTCATCCTTCGGCCCTCCTTGGCAGGATTCCTCAGGCGCCATTATAGGGGTTTTTTTTTCCTGGTGCAATCCCCTAAGTATTTTTAATGAGAAAATGTCATGTAAAAGAGTAGGGGTTAATCCTGGTGCGGATACTTTCTCGCTGAGCAGGCTGGTAAAAGAATAGGGGGAGGATCTCCCGGGATGATGGGTGCTCAAGGCCCCCTGAAAAATAGTTCGTAGAGTGTCAAGCCGATTTCCACCACAATGAGGATGACGATGTACCATTCCACCCGCAGGCTGCGCCGGGTTTGCAGGAGATCAAGCAGGGTTTCGGCGGTGTTGGAAATGACCTGCAGTTTGCGTTCCAGGGCCAGATGCCGTTCCCGCAGCTCGAATTCATTTTCCAATTGCAGATACAGGCCTTCCAGTTCGGCGCGTTCCCACAGCAGGTCGGGTTTGTCGGCGACTTCGGCGCGCCCCACCATGCGTTGTTGGCTGAGGAGGGATTCGCCGATATAGCTGAGCAGTTCTCTCATTTTTTGCCTGCTGCGGCCTTCGCTCAGGTTTTTTGCCAGGGGTTCGATTTTTTCGAAGGTTTTGGCAACCCGGGCTTCATCATCAGACAGGATCTGACTGCGGGCCAATACTTCCGCCACCAGTTGCAGACGTTGGACGGAAAACTCCTGTAACCACAGGCAGCCATTGGCGTCAATGACTTCATTCGCCCCAGGGTTGATTCGCAGGGTCAGGTTTTCTTCTTCCAGCCGGGTGCAGGGCTCACTGGTCAATGGCCGGAGGCGTTCCAGAAAGGCGTCTGCCTGATCTGCACCTGTGCCGAATAATACCGCGACCCCGTAGCGGAACAGCACCGCCCAGCCACCCCCCGGTATTGCCAGGGTCAGAGGATTGATGGCCGCGGTTTCATCGTCACGGAAAGGTTTGGTATCGAGGCGTCGGCCGATGAGCAGGGCGCGGACTTTGATAGGCTGATCGCTGGCCCCAGAGATTTGCATGTCAGCCATACTACAGGATATGTAAACCTCTTTCAACCGCCTCTATTTGCGGGTAATGATGAGTTTTTAAAGGGGGGCAGGGGGGGATTTGCCAACTTCCGGTAAAGGGCAGACCTACAAACCGTGGCAGCGCAGTTTGACCCTAAATAAAAGAAATTCCTTTACCGACCAGTAATTCTTCTATAAAAGCCACTGCCTATGAGTTCCTGGCTGGCGAAACATATCTTCAATCTTGGCAAAGCAGGAAAGTAAAAGTTATATTTATTTGTACGGGATTGCAGGATGAGCCCTGTTTCACCTTACCCAGCATCGTTCAGCAAGGGATCTGTTGGATGGCCCATGACAAAAACCGGGCGCCCCGGGGACTTAGACTGGAAATCAAGGTAATTCCCCCGAGTTGCCTGGACATGACTTTGGCGGAGATCGCCCGCCTGTTGGGAGACGGCCCCCTCCTCTGGCCTGGAGGCATGGGCCGGGCCCACGGGCTCAAGTTTGTGCACTATGACCTCAAAAAAAAGCGGGGCCGCAAGCCCAAAACCCCGGGAGCCGCGTCCATCAAAACAACGTCCGGCCCCTCCGGGAAACCTTCACCCTGAAACGCCCGTTCCCTCGACTGTCTTTAAAGTTGTGAATCAAGCCGCCCGGCCCACCGAGCACATCATCATCCGGGGCGCCCGGGAGCACAACCTGAAAGACATCGACGTGGAACTGCCCCGCAACCGCTTCATCGTCATCACCGGGGTGAGCGGTTCGGGAAAATCCACCCTGGCCTTCGACATTTTGTATGCCGAGGGACAGCGGCGCTATGTGGAGAGTCTGTCGGCCTACGCCCGGCAATTCCTGGAGCTGATGGACAAGCCGGACGTGGAGTATATCGAGGGCCTGTCGCCGGCCATCGCCATCGAGCAGCGCAGCGCCTCCAAAAACCCCCGGTCCACGGTGGCCACCGCCACGGAGATTTACGATTACCTGCGGGTGCTTTTCGCCCGGGTGGGGTCCCCGTTCTGCTACCAGTGCGGCCGGCCCATCGCCTCCCTGTCGGTGCCCCAGATGGTGGACCAGATCATGGAGCTCCCCGGGGGCAGCCGCATCACAGTCCTGGCGCCGGTGGTGGTGAACCGCAAGGGGGAGCATGCAAAGCTCCTGGAGCGCCTGCAGCGGGAGGGCTTCAGCCGGGTGCGGATCAACGGGGAGATTTTTGACCTGGAAGAACTCCCCACCCTCGATAAAAACAAGCGGCATGACATCGACGCGGTGGTGGACCGCCTGATCGTCAAGGATGACCTGCCCCCCCGCCTGACCGACTCCCTGGAGCTGGCCCTGAAGCTCAGCGACGGCACCGTGCGGGTGGCCGTGGCCGGCGGCGAGGAGATACTGTTCAGCGAGAAATTCGCCTGCGACGTCTGTGGCGTCAGCCTGCCGGAAATCAACCCCCAGCTTTTCTCCTTCAACAGCCCCCAGGGGGCCTGTCTGGCCTGCAGCGGCCTGGGGACCCGGCTCATCCTGGACCCGGACCTGGTGGTGCCCAACCCGGAGTTGTCCCTGCGGGAGGGCGTGGTGCGCCCCTGGGCCCAGCGCCACACCCTGCGCCACCAGCAGATGCTGGAAGCCCTGGAAAAACACTACCGCTTCTCGGTGCACACGCCGTTTAAGGACCTGCCGGAGGAGGTCCAAAACGCCATTTTATATGGCTCCCAGGGTCAGGCCATAAAATTTTCGTATGATTACGGAGGCCGCCGGGTCGCCGAGGCCCGGCCCTTTCCCGGCGTTATCCCCTGGCTGCAGGAGCGTTACCAGGAAACCGACTCCAACTTTGTGCGGGATGAGATCGAGCAGTTCATGACGGTGCGGCCCTGTCCGGATTGCCACGGGGCCAGGCTGCGCCGGGAGGCCCTGGCGGTGAAGATAGGCGGGGCCCACATCAGCGAGGTGACCAGGTTCAGCGTGGCCCAGGCCCAGGACTGGTTCACCTCTCTCACCCTGACCCCCAGGCAGCAGGAAATCGCCCGGCGGGTGTTGAAAGAAATCAGTGAACGCCTGGGGTTTCTGTTGGAGGTGGGTCTCGATTACCTGACCCTGGAGCGGGCCACCGGCACCCTGGCCGGCGGCGAAGCCCAGCGCATCCGCCTGGCCACCCAGATCGGCTCCAAGCTCTCCGGCGTCCTTTACATCCTGGATGAGCCCTCCATCGGCCTGCACCCCCGGGACACCCAGCGGCTCTTGGCCACCCTGAAGGTGCTCCGGGACCTGGGGAACACCGTCATCGTGGTGGAGCACGACCCGGACACCATACGGGCCGCGGACTACATCGTGGACATGGGGCCCGGGGCCGGCCGGGAAGGGGGCCGGGTGGTATTCGGGGGGCCAGCCGAGGAGTTGGTGCGCCAGGAGCATTCCCTCACCGGCCTGTTCCTCTCCGGCCGCCGGGAGATCATGGTGCCCCCCCGGCGCCGGGAGGCCAAGGGCTGGCTGCGCCTGGCCGGCGCCCGGGGCCACAACCTCAAAGACCTCACCACCGCCTTTCCCCTGGGCGTGCTCACCTGCATCACCGGGGTGTCGGGGTCCGGGAAAAGCACCCTCACCATGGACACCCTGTACCAGGCCCTGAGGCAGAAGCTCTACCGGGCCCGCATTCCCGCCGCCCCCTATGAGAATTTGGACGGCGTGGAGGCCCTGGACAAAGTCATCAACATCGACCAGACCCCCATCGGCCGGACCCCCCGGTCCAATCCGGCCACCTACACCGGGGTGTTCACCCTGATCCGGGAACTCTTCTCCCAGGTGCCCGAGTCCAGGGCCCGGGGCTACAAGCCCGGCCGCTTCAGCTTCAACGTCAAGGGCGGGCGCTGCGAGGCCTGCCGGGGCGAGGGCATCAACAAGATCGAGATGCACTTTCTGCCGGATGTGTACGTCAAATGCGAGGTCTGCCACGGCCTGCGCTATAATCCCAGCACCCTCGAGGTACGGTACAAGGGGCACACCATCGCCGAGGTGCTGGAGCTCACCGTGGACCAGGCCCTGGAGGTCTTCGGGCCGGTGCCGCCCCTCCGGGACCGCCTGCGCACCCTGGCGGACGTGGGCCTGGGCTATGTGCAACTGGGGCAGTCCGCCACCACCCTCTCCGGCGGCGAGGCCCAGCGCCTGAAGCTCTCCCGGGAGCTGGCCAAACGGGCCACCGGCCGCACCCTCGATATTCTGGATGAGCCCACATCGGGGCTCCACCTGGCCGACATCGACAAGCTCCTCCAGGTGTTGAACCGGCTGGTGGACACCGGCAACACGGTGATCATCATCGAGCACAACCTCGAGGTCATCAAAACCGCGGATTATTTGATCGATCTGGGGCCCGAGGGCGGGGACCGGGGGGGCGAACTGGTGGCCACCGGGACCCCGGAGGAAGTGGCCCGCCATCCCGATTCCTACACCGGCGCGTTTTTGCGGTCCGTGCTGGATTAAGCGAAGCTTTTTCCCTGTTTTGAAAAGTTGTTTTGTGGGGGAGGGGGCCAGGGGCCGCGGGCCCCTGCCCCCTCCCCCAACCCCTTAACGTTTTTTTTATGGCTGGCAAGTCGGGGCGACAGCCCCGCCTTTACGCCATTCAGGGCCGTAGGCAGGTATTCCGGCTCCCAGGCTCCTGTTTGGCAAAATTCCCTGGCTTCTTATCCCGCAACCGCACCTATTACCGGTAGGACGGGCTTCCAGCCCGTCCCGGCACAGATGAGGACACCTGTGCTACTGATTTTGAAAGAGCCGCAGGCTCGGGTGCGCCTCTTGTCGCCTTCGGTTTAAAAATTCTTGGCAACCCGCAATGCTTTTTGCTATTCTTTACCCAGAATAGCGCTCTGCCGAAAAAACACAGTCAACCGGCGCCTAAATATCCCTGGCAGCCGACAAACCGCAAGGTCCGACTTTTTCCTTTAAAGCCCTGATCAAGCCCTTGAATACGCAGGGAATTTTTAGGCTCAGCGTTATTCTTTATTGAAAATAACCAAAGATGAAGGAGGAGATCATGGCGGCGAGGTTGGTCAGAGTCATTCCGGTCGTATTATCTTTATTGCTGCTGGCCCAGGGGGTCTCGGCCCAAACCCGGATCAAGTGCGCCTCCACCACCAGCACCCAGAACTCCGGGTTGTTTGATTATTTGTTGCCTTTGTTCGAGAAAAAAACCGGGATAAAGGTGGACGTGGTGGCGGTGGGCACCGGCGCCGCCCTGGAAATCGGCAAGCGGGGCGACGCCGACGTGGTCATGGTCCACGCCAAGGAGCAGGAATTAAAGGCCGTGGAGGAGGGCTGGTTCAAGGACCGCCATGATATCATGTATAATGATTTCGTCATCATCGGCCCCACGAGCGACCCGTTGAAGATCAAGGGTCTGAAGTCCACCGTGGAGGCCTTCAAAAAAATCGCGGCCCAGGACCAGGTTCCCTTTGTCTCCCGAGGCGACAAGTCCGGCACCCACACCAAAGAGCTGGCCGTGTGGAAAAAGGCCGAAGTGGACCCCAAAGGCAAAAAGTGGTACCTGGAGGTGGGCCAGGGCATGGAGAAGACCCAGCGCATTGCAGATGAGAAAAAGGCTTATACTTT
Organism: Desulfobaccales bacterium; assembly: GCA_041740935.1. Lineage (GTDB taxonomy): Bacteria > Desulfobacterota > Desulfobaccia > Desulfobaccales > 0-14-0-80-60-11 > JBGSLA01. The sequence goes on from JBGSLA010000009.1 coordinate 7,238, forward strand.
GACCGACCGAGGGACCTGGCTGGCCACCAAGGACAAGGACAAGCTGGACATGGCGGTGGTCCTGGAAGGAGACCCCACCCTGTTCAACCAATACGGGGTCATGGCCGTGAACCCCGAAAAACATGCTCAGGTGAAGGTCAAGGAGGCCATGACCTTCATCAACTGGCTCATTTCACCGGAGGGCCAAAAGGCCATCGGGGATTTTAAGGATAAACACGGCAACCAGCTTTTCACCCCCAACGCCAAGTGAGGCGGTTTTCGGTCCTGAAAAGTTTTTCGTGGGGGAGGGGGCCAGGGGCCGGTGGGCCCCTGCCCCCTTCCCCCACACCCCCTTCCCCAACCCCTTAAAGGGGGTTGGGAGGGGGGTCTGGGGGGAGGGCGGGGGAGCCGCTACTCCCCCCGGTCTTCCCCCCAGGAGGTTACGTACCAGGCGCCGTCATTGTTTTTATGGACCTCCTTTTCAACATTCCGCTTCATGAACTGCTGGGAATCATTGGGCTATCCCTCCGGGTGTCCTGCACTGCGCTCGTCATCGCCACCTGTCTGGCCCTGCCGGCGGCGGCCCTGTTGGCCCTGAAGCGCTTTCCCGGGCGGGACGCCATCCTGCATATCCTCAATACCTTCATGGGTCTGCCGCCGGTGGTGGTGGGGCTGGTGGTGTATCTCCTCCTGTCCCGGCGGGGGCTGCTGGGTTTCCTGGCCCTGCTCTATACCCCCGGGGCCATGATCGTCGCCCAGACCATCCTGGCCTTCCCCATTGTGGCCTCCCTGGCCCACAGCGCCATCGTCAGCGTGGACCCGGTGGTCAAACAGGCGGCCCTCACCCTGGGGGCCAACCCCCGGCAATTGGCGTTTACCATTATCAAGGAGGCCAGATACGGCATCCTGTCCGGGGTGATCGCCGGGCTGGGACGGGTCACCGCGGAGGTGGGGGCCATCCTCATCGTGGGGGGCAACATCGCCGGCTACACCAGGGTGATGACCACCACCATTGCGCTCGAGACCGACAAGGGCAATTTTGAGCTGGCCGTGGTCCTGGGAGCGGTGCTGTTGTCCTTGTCGCTGCTGGTGAACCTGGCCCTGATTTATTTCCAGAGGGCCGGCCAGCCCCTTAGGGGAGCCCTCTGATGGGCCTCACCATCGAGGTCTCCGGGATCTCGAAGCGCTACGGCGAGCTGGCGGTGCTCCGGGAATGCCTTTTCACCTTTGAGGCCAACCGCACCTATGCCCTGTTGGGGGTGAACGGCGCCGGCAAATCCACCCTGCTCCGTCTGGTTGCCCTCCTTGAAACCCCCGATCAGGGTGAAATCAGATATAGGCAAGACGGCCGGCCGCTCCAACCGGAACTGGACCTGAAACGCCAAATCACCCTGGTCCTGCCCCAGATCGGGGTGTTCAACACCACGGTGTTCAAAAATGTGGCCTATGGCCTAAAGATTCGAGGCGTTGCCAAGAAAGAGATGAAGGAGCGGGTGGAGCGTCTGTTGGAACTGGTGGGGCTGCTGGACAAAAGGGACCATCAGGCCCTGACCCTGTCCAGCGGGCAGGTGCGGCGGCTGGGCCTGGCCCGGGCCCTGGTCATCGAGCCCCAGGTGCTGCTGCTGGATGAACCCACGGCCTCCCTGGATCCGGGGAACGCCGCCGTCATCGACGCGGCCATTCAGGAGCTCCGGGAGCGGCGAGCCGCCACCATTATCCTGGCGACCCATGATTACACCCAGGCCGGGGAGCTGGCCGACCGCATTCTGGTGGTGGAGCGGGGTCAACTGCGCGAGGGAGGGCCGGGGGAAAGGGGTTTTGCCGTTTCCCCCCCGGTCCCACCTGCCAAACCGTTGTAGGCGCGGGCCAAGGTTATCGCCCTTAATTTTGGGCGCATACGCGAGGGCGCCCCTACGAGGGTTGAGGGTGAGGCTATGGGGGAGGGGACAGGAGTCCTCTGACCCCCTTCCCCCATATCGAACTTAAGATAGTTCCTCATGGGCCGTGAGTTCACCCGTAAAGCATGAAAAGCCGCCTAGGGCGGGCGCCGGCCCGCCGCTCTCAAGCGCCGGCTTCGAAGCCAAGCAGAGCTTGGCGTGCAAGCCGGTTCCCAAGCGGGAGCTTGGGAACCAGAATATATATGTAGAGCAGGCGCCCTCGCCTGCTTCGTTAGAGAACCGCCGGAGGTGGCGGTTCCACATAAAAACTTTTCAGGATAGAAAATTGGCGGGAGGCGCTGCGCTTTCCCGCTACGGCGCTTGATTTATCAAGCCCCGAGGGCGCCATGAATGGGGCCCCTGCATGGCTGTGGGGATGGAACGGGTAGCACGGGCATCCTGCCCGTGCCTGGACGGGCTGGAAGCCCGTCCTACCGGTTTTAGGGACGGTGGGGTGATACGAAGCGGTGGAACTGTTGCCATTAGTGACCGAAACCTACCTGCGCCTGCGAAAATCCTGGGTTTTGCTCAGGCGTTCCCCATGGTGAGGTGGTAGGCCAGGTTGTCCAGCTTGACGGTGAAGTCCACGTTTTCCACGGCCATGCCTTCGATCACCTGCAGTTGGGTGGGGGCGAAGTTAAGGATGGCCTTGACCCCGGCCTCGATGAGGCTCTGGGCCACGGCCTGGGCCTTGTTGGCCGGGGTGGCGATCACCCCGATTTCGATATTGTTTTCCTTGACCACCCGGTCCAGGTCGTCCAGGTGGTAAATGACCTGGCCGCTGGGGAGGCGGCGCCCCACCTTGGCCGGATCGACATCGAACACCGCGGCGAACTCATAGCCCTGGCGGATGAAGTTCTGATGGGCCAACAGGGCCGAGCCCAGGTTGCCGATGCCCACCAGGGCCATTCTCCAGGTTTTGTTGAGCCCCAGGATGCGCTTGATTTCGAAGAGCAATTCTTTGACAAAATACCCCACGCCCCGGATGCCGAACTCACCGAAGTAGGCTAAATCCTTGCGGATTTGGGCAGGATTAATGCCGCACTTTTCGGCCAGCTTGTCTGAGGCGATGATTTTCACGCCTTCCTGGGCCATAGCCTCAAGATAGCGCGAATAAATAGACAAGCGGGTAATGGTGGCTGTGGGTATTTTGGAAAATTTCATCGGCTGGCGCATTAGTTAGCTTTCACAGATGGCTAACCTCAAGTGTAAAATTGCACAATCCCCCGAGGCGGTAAGAAGGGGGGCCGAGGCCCCCCGGTTTTAAAACCGCAATTAGATCTTCATTCCCAGAGCGGCAGCAATGGGCTTGGTCATCGGGTAGGCGTAGAGGATGATGAGCGCCACGACCAAGGCGTAAATACACAGAGATTCGATCATGGCCAGACCGATGAGCATGGTCACGGTGATTTTGCCGGATGCTTCGGGATTGCGGGCGATGCCTTCCACCGACTTCTGAACGGCGATGCCCTGGCCGATGCCGGTGCCGAAAGCGGCGATGCCGATGCCGAAACCGGCGGCCATGACCGCATAGCTGAAGAAACCGCCCAGACCGGCGCCGCCGGCGGCGGGCTCAGCCGCCAGAGCCAAAGATGCCCACGCCAGGGTGAAAAGCAGTGCCAAACCAATTCTTACCATTGCACAGACCTCCTACCAGATATGTTTAATGTGGCCTTCTTCCAAGATTAATGGGCGTGCTCCATGGAACCGGCAAAGTACATCATGGAGAGCAGGGTGAAAATGAACGCCTGCACCGTGCTGGTGAACACCGCCAGAAACATCATGGGCAGCGGCGCCAGAAACTTCCCGGCCAGGAGCAATAAAATGGCCAGAACCAGGTCTTCACCCATGATGTTGCCGAACAGACGTAAAGTCAGGGACAGGACCCGGGCGGTGTGGCCGATGAGTTCGATGGGCAAGAACAGGGGCGCCAGCCAGGGGATGGGCCCCAGGAAGTGCTTGATATATTTGACCCCGTGGAATTTAATGCCCAAATAGTGGGTGAACACAAAGGTGCACAGGGCCAGGGACAAGGGCGTGTTGATGTTGGCCGTGGGGGAGAAAAACCCCGGCAGCAGACCAATCAAATTGCAGAGGAGAATGAACAGAAAGACGGTGGCGATGTAAGGGTAAAAGCTGCGTCCTTCTTCGCCGGTGATCTCCACCATGAACTCTTCCAGGCCGCTGATCACCAGTTCAAAGACGTTTTGGGCCCCCGCCGGCACCAGGGAGACACTGCGGCTGGCCATGAGTCCCAGGCCCAGCAGCACCAGCATGATGAGCCAGGTATAGGTGACATGGGGCGGGATGTGGAGATTGAACGCCCCGGTCAACAGATCAAGAAACAGAATGGGATGTTCCATGTGACGGGTTGGCCTCCTTCTTTTTGAGCTTGATCATCTCGATAAAGGCAACAGCCATGAGGGTCAGGACCGTGGTGGACAGACCCGCCACCAGCCCGAAAATATTGACCCATTCTTGACTCAGCAACAGAAACAAAACCACCAGGGCCACCCCGAAGCGCAAAAATTGGCGGGCGGCGAAAAAGGCCTTGGACGGGCCGCTCTGGCCCTCAGGCGCGGCCGCGGCCCCGGCCAGCAAACCTTTCAAATTGTGATGCAGCCAGTGAAAGTTGAGGACCATGAGCAGGCCCCCCACCAGCACCCCCAGGGCGAACTGCGGGCCCTGCCACACATAGCCCAGGACCACCAGCAACGTCAGGATGGTCCAATTCGCCAACTTCAGGGTCCGGGGAGCCAGAAAGTCCATCCGCCCTCTCACTTCTCGTAGCGCTTGCCCATGATAAAGAGATTGCGGAAGCCGGCGATGATCCCCAGAATCAGGCCGATATAAAACCAATAGGTCTTGCCGGTATATTCCGACAACAGATATCCCAGACCGCCCCCGATAATGATGGCCAAAACCAATGACAGCCCGATGGCGGAGGCCCGGTAGCCGCCGGTCATGAGCTCTTTGATGAATTTTCGGGTGTCTTCCTTCAAGGTGGTCGGGAAACTCCGCACAGACTAAATGATTCTTTTCACATGTGCCTAGCTATCACAGCCACCCACCCAAGTCAATCTTTTTTCCAGTTTCTGAAATAAGAAAAAATAATATCGAATTCCCTTGCTATGTCGACCTGCCAGCCAGTTCAGAGCCTGTGCTTTGCCGGCCCCCAAGACCTCAGCGGGAGAAGCTCCCGGGATTTTGTGCATTTTTTCATTAAGGCTGGAGCCGGCAGGGGGGCCCGGGTTATTCCCGGGAATTTCGATACACCGGCAGTTCCACCACGAAGGTGGTGCCTTCCGATCCGGTGCGCTCGATGAAAATGCGGCCCAGGTGCTTTTCGATGATGCCATAACTGATGGACAGACCGAGCCCCACGCCTTTGCCCACCCCCTTGGTGGTGAAAAAGGGGTCGAAGAGGCGGCCGCGCAGGTTTTCGGGGATGCCGGGACCGTTGTCCTGAAAGGCCAGGCGCACCAGGTTGCCTGCCGGATGCAGGGAGGTGGAGACGATGAGGCGGCCCATGCCTTCCATGGCTTCGCCGCTGTTCATCAACAGATTGATGAAGACCTGCTCCAGCCGGTTTTTATCTCCCATGACCAGGGGCAGATCGGGGGCCAGGGCCTTCACCAGGTCGATATGTTGGAACAGGAGATGGTCCCCCACCAGGGACAGGACTTCCTCCAGGATGGTATTGATCTGCAGGGGCGTCATGCGGGAGGGCATATAGCGGGAGAACTCCAGGAGCCCCTGGACGATCTCCTTGCAGCGGGTGGCCTCCTTGACGATTTTTCCCACCTGACCCCGCTCGGGGCAGGCTTCATCCAGATCCTCCAGGAGGAGGTAGCTCAGAACCATGATGGACCCGAGGGGATTGTTCATTTCATGGGCCACGCCGGCGGCCAACTGCCCCAGGGAGGCCAGTTTGTCAGTGCGGATGAGATGCTCTTCCAGCTGTTTTTTATGAGTGATATTACGGATATGGGTCTGGCTGGCCGGCTTGCCGCCATAGGTGGTGGGAAAGGAGATGACCTCCAGGTCAAAGGTGCCGCCGTTCCGGCGCATCCCCTTCATTTCAAAGACCCGGGGGCGGGAAGCCCCCCGCAGCAGCGCCGCCAGCCGCCGGGGCGCGGCTTGCTGGAAGGGAAACTGGATGAGGGCCTGCAAGTCCTGTCCCAACATATCATCGGCCTGATCATAGCCGAACATTTCCAAACCGGCCTGGTTGACATAGAGCAGCTTCAGGTCCCGATGCAGCACGATGCCGTCCAGGGAGGCCTCCACCAGGGTGCGGAATTTCTCCTCGGACGTTCTGAGTTCCTGGCCCAACTGTTCCCGTTCGGTGACATCCACAATGGCCTGCACGGCCCCCTGAATCTGGCCCTCCTCGTCGTAAATGGGCGAACAGGTATTGAAGAAATAGCGCTCCGAGCCCTGAAAATCGGGGAAATATTCGTAGGCTTCGAAGGCCACCGGCAGGTCCGGAGAGCGCTTCAGGTTCTTGGCCCCGAAGAAGGTTTCCAGGGCCTTGAAGTTTTGCTCCACCACCAGGGAGGCCATGGAAGGGCCTTCGTGGGAGTAAAACGGCAGCCAGTAGCGGTAGCTGCCCACCATTTCTTCCCGGCTGTGGCCGGTGAGTTTTTCGCAGGCCCGGTTCCAGTAAAGGATGCGGTGGTTCCGGTCAATGACAAAGGTGGGTATGGGCAGCCCTTCCAGGATGCCTTCGGTGGTCTTTTTCTCCCGGAGGATCTGCTGTTGCCGGCGCTTGCGCTCGGTGATGTCCTTGACGATGCCCTCGTAGCCGCCGATGCGCCTCTCCCGATCCCGGCGCACCACTGCGGTGAGCAGCACGGGGACCTGGCCGCCGTCTTGCTGTTTGAGGACCACCTCCAGGTCCCGGGCAAAGCCCTCCTGGGCCATGCGGGTCTGAAAGACCTCCCAATCCCAGGGGTTCTGGAACACTTCCCGAATATTGGGAAGAAAAGCGCCCCGTTTCCCCGGCGGCATACCCAACAGGGCCAACCCGGCGGGGTTCAGGTCCAGGATTTGGCCGCTGGCGTCGGTGACGAAAATCATGTCCAGGGAGCCCTCAAAGATGCGGCGGTAGCGACGTTCGGAGCGACGGAGATGGTGATACAGGCGGGCGTTGGCGATGGCCAGACCGATCTGGTTGCCTAAGATGGTGTAGAAGTAGGTCTTATAGGGATTAAAAACCGCGGGGTCGGTGGCCGCCAGATTCAAAAAACCATTCACTTCCTCCCGGTATTTCAGGGGAATGCTCACCACGGCCCGGAAGCGGGGGTCATGGCGGATGGTTTCCGAAAAGGTGGAGGTGGCCAGCCGCTGATCCGACCGGATGTCCGAGATAATCAAGGGCTGGGTGGCCCGGGAGAGATAGGGGCCGATGATTTTTTCCAACTCCCCGGCGCCGGTGCGGTCCACATAGTCCACCTGAAAGCCCCGGGCCGCCACCGAGGTCAGACGCTGATGGTCGTGATCCCACAGGAGCAGGAGCCCGGCTTCAATCCGAAAAAACTCCAGGACCTTATCCAGGGCCAGATCGGCAATCTCCTGAAGATCCAGGGTGTGCGCCGTGATGGTGGCGATCTCGTTGAACAGGAAAATCTCCCGGCAATGTTCCGGGATGATGGTCTCTTCCTGGTGGTTGACGGGTGGATGGGCCGCCGCTTTGGACATGGGGGCCTCCTTCGCGGGCGAAAGGCCGCGGGTTGATATTCCACTACTCAGGAATTATTGGCAGAGGCTTTCCACCATCATCATACCAGACTTGCAGCCGGAAACAAAACGGCGGGGGCGCCTCAGAAACCGAAGCGGTCGGCCAGGCGGGGCCACAAGCGGGAGGTGCGGCAGCGGCCGGCCAGGACGATGGCCTGAAGCTGCGCCAGGGCTTCTTCCAGATGGTCGTTGACCACCAAAAAGTCGTACCAGTGGGCTTCCCCCACCTCAGCCCGGCCCTGGGCCAGCCGGCGGGCCAGTTCCTCGGGAGCCATTTCTCCCCGATTTCGCAGCCGCTCTTCCAGAATTTCCAGACTGGGAGGCAACACAAAAATAAAGGTGGCCAGGGGAAAGGTTTTTTTCAGGGCCTTGGCCCCCCGGACGTCGAGGTCGAAGACCACCCCGAAACCCTCCGCCAGGCTTTGGGATACATGGTCCCGGGAAGTGCCGTAAAAATGGCCGAACTGCTCCACCCACTCCACAAGGCCGCCCCGGTCCCGGATTTCTAAAAACTCCCCGGGGGTGACGAAAAAGTACTCCCGCCCGTGGACTTCCTGGGAACGGGGCGCCCGGGTGGTGTAGGAGATGGAAAAACGCAAACCGGGGATGGCAGTCAACAACCGCTTCAGGAGGGTGGTCTTCCCAGCGCCGGAGGGCGCACTGACGATATAAATCTCCCCGGTCACCTAAATCTCTTTGAGGTCCGCTTCGGTGCGGGGAGGCCCGTGGTTGCCCCCCATGCGTTGGGAAAGGGTGTCGGCGTGAACCGCAGACAGGATGATGTGGTTGCTGTCGGTGACAATAATGGAACGGGTTTTGCGCCCATGGGTGGCGTCCACCAGACGTTGGGTCTGGCGGGCCTCTTCCCGCAACCGCTTGCTGGGCGCCGACTGGGGCATGATGACCGCCACCACCCGGCCGCTGACCACGGTGTTGCCAAAGCCGATATTGATTAAGCGTCCGTCCATGCGTCCCTCTGAAACCTTTACTCGATGTTTTGCACCTGTTCCCGGAGGCGCTCCAAGAGACCTTTGATGGCCACCACGGCCTGGGAAATGTCCAGGTCGCCGGCCTTAACCCCGATGGTGTTGGTCTCCCGCAGCATCTCCTGGAGGAGAAAATCCAGCTTGCGGCCCACCGGGGAGGGACCGGCCAAGGCCGCCTGAAATTGGGCCACATGGCTGTCCAGGCGGATCAGTTCCTCCCGGATGTCCCGGCGCTCGGCCAGAAAGGCCACCTCCTGGGCCAAACGCCATTCATCCACAGGGGCGGTCTCATCCAGGAGCTCCTCCAGACGGGCCTTCAGTCGTTCCTGCCAGAGGCCGGGGGACAGGTCAGCCTGACTCTGGATAAGATGAATGTTGTGGATTACTTGTTCCAGGTGATTCAGGGTTTCCTCGGCCAGGGCGGCCCCTTCATTGCCGCGCATGATTTCCAGGGAATCCAGGGCCTGGGCCAGGGCATGAGAGACAACCTCCCAGATCTCTTCCACGTCCTGGGCCTGCCGCTCCTTGGCGACGATAAGATCGGCGAACTGGAGCAGATGGCTCAGGCGCACCGGCTCCGGCTCCGGCAGGCTGTCGGCCAGGTCCGTCAGCAGCCGGGTCAGCTCCGCGGTCATGGCGGAGTCCAGGCTCACCGCGGGCGGCCGCTCGGTGCGGCCCTCCCAGTTCAATTGGATATCCACCCGCCCCCGGGCCAGGCGGCTCTTGATGACCGCGCGCATGCGGTCTTCCAGGGCCCACAGGTGCCGGGGCAGGTTCGGAGAGACCTCCAGAAAGCGGTGATTGACGCTTTTTAATTCCACCACCCACTTGAGGCCCTGGGCTTCCACTTCCCCCCGGCCGTAGCCGGTCATGCTCTTGATCATGGATTGGCCAGCTGTTTAAGTTGCCACAGATACTTCCGGCGCACCGCGAATAGAAGCTCCGGCAAAGGCCCCGCGGCGTAATCGGGGTAGCTCCAGGACAGGGTCTGAAACCCGCCCGCCCCGGCTAGCAGGGTCAGGTCCCCGTAAATTCCCCGGCCCAGGTAGAGGCGGTGGGCGTAATTCTTGCCGGTGGCCAACACCAGCCGCTCTTTCGCCACATAGCCGGGATCGATGTTGACCAGGCGGCGGCCGCCCATCGAAAATCGCTGTTCCACGGCATTGGTGAAGATTTTGCCATCGGCCAGGTGGGCCGGTCCGGCCAGGTGCAGGAAGGCAGCCAAACAGCGCCACAACTCGCCGCCCATTTCCCGGGCGTAATACTCCGTGGCGGTGAAGGGCCACAACGGGCCCGCCAGGTCCACCGGGCCATAATATGCCGTCAACCTTCTCAGCACCGGCGCGGCCAAATCTTTCCGGGCCAGGATCAGACTCGCCACGGGCTTCACCGCCAGGGGCATTGCCGGAGTGCTCATCGCCGCCTCTGATAAGGCTTGTATCATAGGGGAGGCGGCCCCAGATTGCAAGGAAATATCATGTGAAAATAAGCACAGTTAGAGGTCTGTTCCCGTCTAGAAGGTATGAGGCACGGCATTGTTTCAAAAAACTGGACAAGATATGATAGGGTTCCAAGTAGTTAGAAGAAAAACCGGCATGATTCTCCTCCCTCTTTCCCGGACTTCGGCCCTTGCTTCCGCGAGTCGGAGAAGATATTCTGTTACCGAAGGGCTAGTCTTGGCAGGGGCGCCCAAGCGCCAAAAATCTGGGAAACCGTTGTGACTTTTCCCTGAAAAGAGTAGTTATACCAACTTGTTATTGAGATTCAACAAACTAAACGGCTAACAATCTAATTTTTCTAATTATTTTTACCGAAAACGGAAAACGGAAAACGGTATTACTTCGGCCTATGCATCTTCAAGTGTGCGAAACCTTTACCAGTATTTTGGGAGAAGGCACCCTGGCGGGTCTGCCGGCCTTTTTTGTTCGGCTGACGGGCTGCAACCTGCGCTGCCGCTACTGCGACACCGTCTATGCCTATGAAGGGGGCGAGGTCAGGTCGGTGGAGTCTCTGGTCGCTGAGGCCCGGCGGGCCGCGGTTGGGCGGGCGCTGGTCACCGGGGGTGAGCCCCTGCTTCAGGAAGGTGCGGCGGCTCTCATGGATGACCTGATCCAGGCGGGGCTGGAGGTGCTCCTCGAGACCAACGGTTCATTGCCGATTCAGGGGGTGGATTCCCGGGTTCGGCGCAGTGTGGATCTGAAATGTCCGGGAAGCGGCATGAGCGGCCACAATTATTGGGCCAATCTGGACATCCTGACTCCCCGGGACGAGGTCAAGTTTGTGGTCGGTGATCAGGACGATTTTGTCTGGGCGATGGAGGTGGTCAGGCGCCGGGGGCTGACCGACCGCCTGCCGGTGCTCATTTCTCCGGCCTTCGGGGTGGCCTCCCCGGCGGAGGTGGCCGCCTGGATCATCGGGAGCGGACTGCCCCTGCGCCTCAACCTGCAGCTGCACAAATACATCTGGGGTCCGGAGGTCCGGGGCGTATGACCGCCAAACCTTTGGCCGTGATCCTGGCCAGCGGCGGCCCGGACAGTTGCGTGGCCGCGGCGCTGGCCCGGCGGGAATATGACCTGGCTTTCTGCCACGCCAATTACGGCCAGCGCACCGTGGCCCGGGAGCTCAAGGCCTTTCGGGAGCAAGCCGTCTTTTTCGGGGTGGACCTGACCCTGGAGGCGGACCTGTCTTTTTTAGGGCAGATCGGGGGCTCCAGCCTCACGGACACCCACCTGGGCGTGCCCACCCCCGCCGGGGAAGGCCCCGGCATCCCCTCCACCTATGTGCCCTTCCGCAATTCCCTGCTGTTGGCCGTGGCGGTGGCCTGGGCCGAGGTGCTGGGCGCGGCGGCCGTGTTCCTGGGGGCCAACATCCTGGACAACCCCGGCTATCCGGACTGCCGCCCGGCGTATTTCGAGGCCTTCAACCGGGTCATCGCCCTCGGCACCCGGCCGGAAACCCATATCGACATCAAGACTCCGATCATTCACCTGGACAAGGCCGGCATCGTGCGTCTGGGCCTCGAGCTGGGGGTCCCGTTCGAGCTCACCTGGTCATGCTACGTCAACGATGATCAGGCCTGCGGGCGCTGTTCTTCCTGCGTCCTGCGCCTCAAAGGCTTTGCCGCGGCCGGGGCCGTGGATCCCATCCCCTATCGGACGGGCACACCCGACTGATCAGGGCCCAGGGGGCGGGTCAGGGCACAGGCGACCCCGGGGGGTGTCCGGGGCGCGGCTTCGGGGCGGCGATGAGACTGGATCGGCAGAGGGAAAGGCCTAGTTCTTCTCCCGGGTGCGGGGCTGACGCTTCACGGAAGGTTTGGCCGCCTGGCTGCGGCGCACCAGGGCCAGAATCTCCCATTCGGCAAAGGGGGCCAACAGGCAGGCATAGATTCCCAGATCCATGGCCTCCTTGACCAGGTCCCGATGTTCCCGGTGATTTTTATGACAAAGCAGGACCAGGCGGCAGCCGGGACAGGCCACCTTGATCTTGGCGTAAAGGCCCGGGCCGTAGGTGCTCACCGTCTGACAATCAACAAATACCGTGGCCTTTTCGTGCCCTTTGAGGGTTTGCACGATCTCGCCGGGATGCCCGACAACATGGGGAGCATACTTATGGGTTTCCAGGAATTTCGCCAGGAAATCCCGGGTCGGGCCGTCGGCCACCAAAAGCACCAGAGCAGGATATGAAAAAGGACGTGGCATTCTGCCTCGTATCGCTTGTGGGCAATGATCGCCCCCCAAAAAGGCGGAGGCCATCGCACCAGGAGATCAGACAGGTCAGGGCTGTCTGACCATGCCGGGGGAGAGAAAAAAAACCCCACGCCGGCATGACGTGGGGCCTTCTAAGAAAATGCCGTGCTCCTGGAAATGCCTGAAGATTTTCCCCAGGAAAGGTGCAAAGACTGAGCCAACTAAATGTGTGAGGAAATGGACAACATACCACTTCCCGGCAGCGGCAATTTGTCTTAAATTCGACCTTAATGGGTTGTCACATATATAATAACCAGTTTTGGTTATTGTCTGATTATCGACCCATTGTGTCTATATCGGACAAATTTTCCGTCAAAAAACCGGAAGGCCAGAAAAGAAGTACAAAAAAGCAGACAATCCTTATGAGCCTGCTTCAGAATCCTTGCTCTGGGTAAGCTTTTCCAACTCCGTTTTGAGGTGGCTGGAGAATTCCTGCCGGAAGATATCGATATCCATGGCCTCATCATATCTTCCCAGAAGGTACAGGGCCATGCCTTTGTAGACCTTGGCTTCCTGGATGAAAGGGGCGATTTTGATGGCCTGGTCAAAGTATTCCAGGCTTTCCTCATACCTGGCGGCGCCGAGCAAGGCGTTGCCCTTGGCGGTCAGGGCGTAGGGGTCCTGGGGCTGCCGGGCCAGAATTTCATCCAGCGTGCCGATGGCCTCCTCGCTTCTCCCCAAGTCAGTGAGACACATGGCTTTGACCTGCAGGGCCCGGATATTCTCGGGTTTGCCGGCCAAGGCCTTGTTGCAACAATACACCGCTTCTTCCAGGAGGCCCTGCCTGGCCATACCCTCGGCCCCGGAGATCCAGGGAATCTGGTTTTCCACCTTCAGGATTTGCATCATCAGGCTTTCATAGGTCAGCTCAATGAGCTGTTTGCCGTGGTCCACCACGGGGACCCCATGGCCGGGTAGGATATGCTGGATATCCCTTTTCATCAAGGCCTTTAGGGAGAAGAGATAATGGTCCAGGCGTCCCCCGGCCTTGTCGTCGGCTTCGGCCATGCCGTTGGGCAGCACGGTGTCGCCGGTGAAGGCCGTTTTGGTGGGGGCATGATAAAAGGTCAGGCCGTCGATGGTGTGGCCGGGGGTGTAGAGCACTTCCAGGGGGATGCCGCACAGATCGATGGTTTCCCCGCCCTCGAGCTCGGTGACCTTACAGTCGAATTTTTTCACCACATTCTTGAGTTCTTCCGGGCTGTCTTTGTGGAGGATGAGCTCAAAGCCGCCGTTTTCGACGATATGGGGATAGCCCCGCAACAATTCGAAGGCTCCGGAGCACTGGTCCCGGTGACCGTGGGTCAGGACGATCTTTTTGATGTCTTCCGGCTGGCAGTATCCCTGACTGAACAGGTCCATAAAACCCGTGTAATCGTTGCCCGGATCCACGAGGCTGACGTAATCCTCTCCCTTGATGGCATAAATATTGCCGGAGTATTCATAGGCCAACAGGAAAAGTATTTTTTCAAAGAAGGGGTCCGAGGAGTTGAAAACCTTGGCCACGGTCACCCAGCCGGGGTGTTGGGGCTCCTCTTCCTGGGGGGCTTCTTGTTCAGGGAGCCCCTCCAGCTCTTCTTGCGGGTCGCGGACATCTTCGTCGTGCTTGTCTTGGCTCATATGTTCAGAAAATCCTTTCAGAGGCATTATGTTCGAAAATTTAATACTATTCACTTCAGCGCCGGTTTTCAAGGCTTTTCGCGCCCAGCCTCAGTCAGACTGTAAGTCAACCCCCCATTCGCCCGCGCCGGAAAGCACGTGCCTGTCTTGCGGCTCCAGGGCAGGGTGTGGTAAAAAAGATTGAGAAAAAATCAAGCCTTTGCGACCTCTTCCATGAATTGCCCCAAGTGTCTCGTCAGCCTGGATTTAGAGCGCCACGGCGACCTGGTCTTCGACGGTGAGGTCTGGTGCGAATGCTGCCGCAGCTATGATGAGCGCCTGCTTATGCTGCTGCCGTTTGCGGAGCTGGAGGCCTGGAATCAGCGCATCTGCGAGGCCTTGGGCCGGGACGCCGTCAGTCTTTCGCGCGACCCGGATTACCTCCCCGATCCCCGCAAATATTGGAACGGGACCACCTTCCTGCTGGCCGAGGCCTGCCACCGGGAACGCAGCATCATGCTCCACCCCCCGGGCCACAGCCTGAAGACCCTGTGCCACGAACTGGCCCACATCTTCACGGGCCAGGACCACAGCGAAACCTGGGCCCGCACCTTTGCCCGGCTCACCGCCTGGGTCACGGCCCACCTTTAATGCCGTTTTCGGTTCCCAGTTTTCGGTTTTCGGTAAAAAAATAACAAAAATATCCCCCTCCCCAGACGCCTGGCCAAGAGAGGGGGATGATCTGCACTTATCGAGGCCCCTCACGGAGACAACCCCGATAGTCTTCCCCCGGACCGGGGGGCCTGGCCTCCCGGCCCAAGGGGGGGCAGGTCAAGGGTTACGGCGCGATGAAGTCCAGGCAGTACCCCAGTTTCATCTTGTCCATGGGCCACATCTTGGTGCTCTCTTTTTCACCGGCCGGCCATACCGGCTGGTCATTGATCTTTTCGATGAGCACTTCGATGAAATGGAACTCCGTCAGCTGATGCTTGGCAATATCCTCACCGGGCAGCAATACGGCCAGCCCCGACTCCTTGGAGAACTTCCAATGGAAGGCCTCGTTGGGCTCACTGGTCATCTGGCCGGTCTTGCCGGCGTAAATCTTGAGGAGTTTGCCGGAAATGTGATCATTCGGTTTGACATTGAATTCTTCATATAACTCATCGGGGATATGCCACCACAAACCTCTGAACCCGGTTTTGATGTATCCCTTGACGAGCATGGGGTCAAATCCGCAAACACCAACGCGAGCTCTTGCTGGCATGCGTACTCTCCTTTTTCCTGAATTGGTTCTCGGGTTGTTTTCCACCTGAGCCTACCCGGGGCCGTAGTAGCGGGCCTGGGACCCAGGTGGAGAAACAACGTTATCTTTGCAACACCCTGCGGGTGTTTTCCACAATTTTCTGAAAAAGCCCCTGCTGGTCAGGGGGATTCTCCAAATTGTGGATCTGCTGTCGTAAATCATCCACCTGATTGTAGCAATGCTCCAAAAACACTTCCGCCTCTTCGGCCGTAATGTAGCTGCACTGAAACAACCGGCGAACATAGGGAGAGACATAGGTGGTGATCTCTTCCTGAAACTCTTCCACCAGGAATTCGTTGTTGCCGTCACTGGTGGCAAACGATATATAGTTTGCCTTCCAATTGACCAGCATGGCTTCCATGGCGTCGAGTTCCTTGCGGACATTCTCTTTCATGTTAGGTCTTCTGCTTAAAGGCGTAGCACTTTTTGACCACGTTGAAGTCGGCCACGCACCAGTAATGGGGCCAGTGAATCTTCATGCACCAGCCGATGATGTCCGCCGGGGGGAATTTGGAGCCTTTGATCACCGGTTTCAGGTAATCGCACTGCCAGCAGATATGGTCGGATTCTTTCTCCGGCTCCAGAACTTTATCCAGAAATTGCCTCGGGGTTAACCCTTTTGCTTCAATCATGTGCCACTCCTTTTCTCTAAGCACCGGGGTCCGGTTACCAGTCCGTTACTTCGCCCTTGGCGATCTTTTCCTGAAACTCCGTCCAGACATCCGGAGACAGATTCTTCAGATCCCAGTTGTAAGGATACTGGCCGGCGATGCCACCACAAGGCGGCTGGGGCCGCCAGCCCCGCAAGGGCCGGCCCCGGATGCTGAACTTCACCATGTCGGGCACACCCAGATAGATATGCCGCGGCAAGCACTCGAAGGGCCGGGTTTTGCCCGGAGTGCCCATGGGGAAGTTGATATAGCCCTCCAAGGGCTTGTCGGCGTACAGCGGCATGGTATCCGGCTTGGTTCCCGCCGGCTGCTCATCCGGACCCGTATACATGTGCCCCTGGATCATGTGAATGGCGTAAACCGTGCCGCAGTTGGCGCAGTTGACCGTACCCTTCCAGTTCCAGAAGCAGTAGGGATCCAGGTAGTTCACCGTGTTGCAGGGCTTGCCCTCTACGTCTTTTTTGCACCAAATGATATCACACACAGTGCTCTCCTCCTTTTAGATCCAGGCCTTGTCGTACCATTCTTTGACCGTAGAAATGGGGTAGCCCAGCAGCTCGTGGTAGAACTTGACGTTGTCCGCGCCCACCGGCCGCCAGATCCAGTAGAGGCGTCTCGGGGTCTTGGACAACATCCCAGCGCTGTAGGTACCCTGGACCAGAACATCCCCGAACAGGGGGTCTTCCATCCAGCGGACGGTGCCGCGCTGCCGGTAGTGGTCGTTCTCATAGACCTCACGGTCATTCATCACCGGCTCGCACAGGAGCCCGGCGCTTTGCAGGACCCGGACCACTTCGGTGCGGCTCTTGTCTTTGGCCCAGTCTTCCAGTTGGGCGTAGATATCCACCTGGGCTTCGCCCTCCACCCGGTCCTTGTGCTTCATGTACTTGCTGTACATGTCGGGCTTCTTGATGACGTCGCACAGGGCTTTGAAGTCCGCATCCTGGAACGCCGAAACCATGACATAGCGGGCTTCCAGGCGGTCCTGCGGGTTGATGGCGTCCGGGTAGGCGGACTTGCCGGCGAGGATGATGCCGTGGACGCAGAGCTGGGTGTCCCAGTTGCCCCAGCGCTGGCGCACGATGCCGAAACGGCCGTACATGGGCACGGTGTGGCCCAGGCAGCGGGTGGCCGCCTGCACCTGGGAGAACTCGATCATGGTGCCGAGCCCCGTCTTACGCCGCCAGTGCAGCGCCGCCAGAATGCCGAAGGTGATCTGGGTGCCGGAATACCAGTCAATGCACCAGTTGGAGTGTTTGGTGCTGTGGCCGCCCATGAATTCGTGATGGCCGGTGACCGAGGACAAGCCGGCGTGGGCCTGCCCCAGGATGTCGTAGGAGCCGCCGAAGCACTTGGGGCCGTAGCCGAAGCCGCCGCCCCAGACATAGATGAACCGGGGATTGAGCTCCGCCACGTAGCGATAGCTCTGCTTCCAGCGGTCGAAGGTGCCGGGCCGGTAGCACTCGGTGAGGCCGTCGGACATCTTGATGATGCGATAGAAGGCCTCTTTCATTTCGTCCAGGTGGTAGTCGATGCTGACGTAGTACTCATTGGGGTTGGCGTTCATGAAGCCGTACCCGGTGCCGGTCATGGGCCGGGTGTCGTGCAGGGGATAGAGATAGGCCTCGTTGAAGGGCGAAGTGTGCTTCATGGGGTCGCCCATGCGGGGCATCTCGAACTTATAGACCTCGGCCCCCAGTTCCGCCAGGTTGGCGACTGAGTGGGGGGTGAAGATGTACATGGTGGTGCTCATCCAGCGGATGCCCTTCAAGGCCTCGGGTTTGCCCATCTCATGGCCCGGAGCAAAGACCGCCCGGCAATACTCCTCATAAGGCATCTTCATCTCATTGAGTTCTTCCCTGCTCTTGGGGCCCTTCTGCTCCTCCAGGGGAGCCTCGATGAGGTGTTTGTATTGCTTTCTCCATTCCTTCTTGTCGTTCATTATATAACCCCCTTCTCCTTGAGCTCATTGACCTTGGTCTGGCCGACGCCGCACCACTTCTGCATGATCTCATAGGTATCAAACCCCAGGGGCCGGCCCAGCACTTTGACCCGGTGCGGGGTGCGCATCTGGTAGGCGTTGGGCGAAACCGCAAACAAAACCGTGCCGTAATGGTCGGTATCAATGGTGCATATCCAGGGACGATAGACGAAATGGGGGAACTCGCACACCTCGTCGATGAACAGAATCGGCCCGGCGGCGATTTCGTATTCCATCAACTTCTGTTCCGCCTCGATGCGGTTGATGTCTCTCAGCCAGCGGGTGGTCAGGGTGTAGGTCTTGATCAACATGGCCAGGGCGTTTCTGGCCCCCATCTCTTTCAAGATGGGATCTTCGTGGATCAGACGGCCGAATTGCGGGAAGTCCCGCTCAATGCACATACCGATGCGGTACCACAGACGGTCGGTCTGGCCGCCGATCATCATGTAGCCGTCCCGGCAGGGGTTCCACTCATACTGGTTGAGGTTGGGGTCCCAGGCGCCGGTGCGGGCTTTGATGGAGGCGTTGAAGCCGTACCAGGAAATGTCGAAGTCCAGAATGTCCATCTGGGCCTCAGCGCCGGTCACTTCGCAGAACTGGCCTTCGCCGCTGAACTCATCCCGCCAGTACAGGGCCGCCAGCAGGGTGTTGGCCGCCTGTTCGCCGGCCGCAAAGTCGGCGAACCAGACACCGGAGCGGCAGGGGTCGCCGCCCTTGCCCCGGGGGCACTGGTCCTGGGGAAAGCCGGTGTTGTGCACAAAGGAGTTGGCGCAGCCGCCGAAGGGCTCCAGGGTCCACTGGCCGTACTTGGAGATTTTGTCCTTGAAAGGACCCCAGGTGCCCCGCACCGCCATGTTGCAATACACCAGGCGGGGGAACATCTTGGCCAGTTGCCGGTAGCCCAGACCCAGGCTGTCCATGTAGCCCGGGGGCATTTCATCGATGATACCGTCCACCTGACCGACCAGGGTCTTGTAGATGGTCCGGCCTTCATCGGTCTCCAGGTTCAGGGTGACGGATTTCTGACCCCGCATCTCATGCATGAAGTCCATGCCGCATTTTTCCCCGGTGATCTCCGAGGTGAACATGTACTCTTCGCGGCCGAAGGGGGTCAGCTGGCGCAGGGGATCGCCCTCGGGGGGTTCAATATTGATCACCTCGGCCCCGGCTTCGCACAGCAGCCCGGCGCAGAACTTATTGCCCAGCCTCCACAGGCCGACGCACAAAAACTTGAAACCCTGGAGGGCTTCCGGCTTGCCGAAGGAGTACTCGTACCTGAGGTTGTCTTCGCACCATTTGCCGAAGTCCTCCGCCTTGCGTTTGGCGTAGGTGTTCGCCATAACCCAGTCGGGAGTAGGCGGCGGCGTTACCGGCCAGGGCCTGATCTTTTCCGACATCAACTCCATGGTGTCGGCCCGACTGTTAATTTCAATGTCTCTTTTTTCTGCCATGTTTCGGCCTCCCATTGAGTAAGCTGTTCCTCAACTTTCGCATCGCGAGGCTAGCTTTTGCCCTCGCGATCTCGCCAAAGAAAATACTGCACTACAAACAAGGCCTTATGGAAACGGCAGGGAGGGCGACCCCCGTGCCGGTAAAGCCGCCGATCTGTTGCCTCGGGGCGACGGCTCCCCTGGTGCTCCTTCACCTCCTTTCCATGGGATCAAACAATTGGGTTGTTTTTTTTCCGTACAGCTTCTGCTTTCGGTTTCTCCGCCCAGGCCCCACCCAGGACAGAGAAAAACACCCAAAACTCTATACAAAATCCCTGCCAACCCGGACAGGGGCGTGCAGCCAAAGGTATCTTACTGATTTCCCAATTGATTTTATGCTGTGCGTCGGCCTTTCCGTTTGCAACCTTGTGATAAAAAGTTCTTGTTGTGTCTCGATATTAAACAGTAATTTAATTTTTGTGTCTTTCTTATTAAATTTCCTCAATAAATTATTGTACGAAATGTGACCCTAATTCCAGGTCATTTCGTACGATGCAAACCGTAACGGCGAATTTTGCTGTACAGGGTGCTGCGGCTTACCCTAAGACGCCGGGCCGCCTCGTGTTTGTTCCAGCCCACTTCCTTGAGCACCCTGAGGATCAGGAGGCGCTCGGTTTCGGCCAGGGAGGTGGGCAGGGCCTCTTCGCCGGTTTCTTTGAGGAAGCGGGGCAGATGCCGCCGGCGGATGTCCTCCCCCTGGGCCAGGATCACCGCGTGACTGACCGCGTTTTCCACTTGTCGTACATTGCCCGGCCAGTCAAAATCCATCAGGGTTTGCATGGCGTCCGTGGAGAACCGCAGGATGCGCTTGCCCTCTTTCAGATTGTATTTATCCAGGAAATGCTGACAGAGCAGCGGGATGTCCTCTTTGCGCTCCTGGAGGGACGGCAGGTTGACGGTGATGACATTCAGGCGATAGTAAAGATCGTCCCGAAAACGACTCTCCTGCACCTCCCGGTAGAGGTCCTTGTTGGTGGCGGCCAACACCCGGACGTCCGACTCAATGGTGGCCTCCCCCCCCACCCGTTCAAAGCAGTGGTCCTGGAGGAAGCGTAACAGCAGAATCTGGGTGGCCGGGGGAATGTCGCCGATTTCGTCTAAAAACAGGGTGCCCCCCTGGGCCAACTCGAACCGGCCTTTCTTGCGGCGGATGGCCCCGGTGAAGGCCCCCTTTTCATGACCGAACAGTTCGCTCTCCAACAGGGTCGGCGAATAGGCGGAGCAGTTGGCCACCACAAAGGGCCCCCGGCTGCGCTTGCTCTGGCGGTGAATGGAGCGGGCCACCAATTCCTTCCCGGTGCCGTTTTCCCCCATGATCAGCACGGTGGCGTCGGTGCGGGAGACCAGGTCGATGAGCTCGTATACCTCCTGCATCCTTTTGCTCTGCCCGATGATGTCCCCGAATTGGGTCTTGGCCGGGATGGGGGTGGGGCTCAAGGAAACCGTGGTCTCCTGGCGCATCAGATAGCGGAGATAAAAGGCCACCTGACCGAAAAAGGCCTGAAAAAAATTGAGCTCCTCCCGGGAATACCCCTGGGGCGTTTGGGAACCCAAGAGAAAAAAGCCCAGGCAAACTTGCTGGGTAAACAGGGGCAGCCCTAACCAGCTCGGATAAATCCGGGAGATGACCTTGAAACAAGCCGGCATGGTCCCCCGGTCGGCATAGGTCACCGGGTGAGGCTCTTTTAGGTTGCCGATGTAGGTGACCAATTCACCCAGGAGCCCCACTTTCTCCAGCCTGCGAAACAGGCGTTTCAGGGGCTCGGTGACCCGGTCGGAGCACTCGTCCAAAGGGAACAGGCGGGTTTTCTCGGGGTCCATCAGCAGAAACAGGAAATCGGACTGGGCAAACAGTTCGCCCAAAGTATCGTTCAAATATTGCACCAACTCGGGGATCGAATGCCGGGAATAGCGCTCCCGGGCGATCTCGCAGAGCTTTGCCAACTGGGCCTGGGTTTTCTGCAGTTCCTGGGAACGGAAGGCCAGGGATTCTTCCATGCGCCGCCGGTCGGTGACGTCCCGCTCCAGGCAAATGACCAGATCGATCTCGCCCTGGCTGTCAAAATGGGGATACGCGGCAATCTGAAAGACGTAATCTTTGCTCTGGGAGGAGAAGCCCATGTCGGTCAACACCGGACGCTTGAGTCTGACGGCTTCCTGCACCGGGCACAGGTAGCCCTCTTCCTGGCACGGGGTCTCTTTGCTCCGCAGGACTTCGAAACAGCGCCGTTCCAGCACCGCTTCGGGCTTGCGGCCGATCCGGTTCAGAAAAGAGTCATTGGCCATGACCACGCGGCAGGTGGCGGGGTCGATGACCAGAAGATCATCGGTGATGCTGTTGAAGACCGTATCCCGAAAATCTCTGGCAACCTTCAGTTCGGTTTCCAGTTCTTTCAGACGGGTGATGTCGGTGATGGCCCCCAGATAACCCAACGCGGTGCCGTTTACCTGGAGGGGCGCCAGCGCCAGCCGTCCCACCCAGGAGCCCCCGTGCTCACCGTGAAAGTTCAGTTCGCAGGACTCCGGTCTCTCCTGGCCGTGGTGTGCAAGATACGTCTGGAACTCGGACAGTTCGGCGTCCCCCAAAAAATCCGCCAAAGACCGGCCCAGCAATTCCCCGGGATCGATGCCCAACCTGGCGGTCAGCCAGGCATTGCTGAAAATGATCTGCGCCTGGGCATCCAACAGCACGATGCCCTCGGGGGCCAGGTCGATAATGGTGCGAAAGCAATCCAGAGAAACGCAGGATAATTCCCGGGGCAATGAAGCCAGAGGCACTTCCGGAGAGTCCGGGTGGGGCAGAAGGTGTATATCCTGGTGCCGGTCTGGGGACATCTTGCTCCTTTTCGGGTTAGGAGGGTGGAGGCCAGCTTGGTTTAGATATAGATACTACCAGGGTTTGAAGGAATGTCTGGTTTCTGCCTGCGTTGTCGTGAGGATTGCATCATAGGAGATGAAACGTTCAGAGTCAAGGGAAAATCACGCGGTGATGAATTTTTAGGGTCGGATTCTGGACAATGGGTATTTGGCCTGGCCAAAAGCTAACTGGATTCATGAGGTTGGCTGGGAACGATTCCTGGACAGAAATTTTTCCTCCCGGACCGGGCCGGGCCTCGGATGACCCGGGAAAAATTAGGGAGGCGCGGGAGAAAAGAAGTTGCCCAGAGGCTGCGTCGGCGCCGCCGGGGGGTTCTTGACAAGATAAACCGCCTAGATTATGGTAAAAAGCTTAGACAAACCCCGGTTTAAGCCCGGCGCCGCCCCGCCTGTCGCAGGAAGCGCCCGGGCCCAGACCAGAGAACCTTCAAACCGGTTTGACTTCATTATGGGTCCCGACAGCCACCGCGCCAGTATTCCTGGTTTAGTCCGACTTTACTTACGGCACCGCCACCTGACCTGGGAGATGATCAAGCGTGATGTCATGGACCGCTACGCCGGGCAGATGTTCGGGCCCTTCTGGACCATCGGCCATCCCCTGTTCCTGATGGTGATTTATGTGGTGGTCTTTACTTTTATTTTCTCCTTAAAGACTGACGGCTCCTATGACTTTCCCCTGGATTACCCCACCTATATTATAAGCGGCCTGATCCCCTGGATGGCCTTCCAGGAATCCATGACCAGGGGGACCACCGCCATTTTGGCCAACGCCGACCTGGTGAAACAGGTGGTGTTTCCCCTGGAGATCCTGCCGGTTAAAACCATATTTTCCTCTTTGATCACCCAGGGCGTGGCCACCCTGTTTCTTATGGGTTACGTGTTGATCAAATATCACTATCTGCCCTGGACCTACAGTTTGCTGCCGATCCTGTGGTTTTTTCAATTCCTGGCCATGGCCGGCGTCGGGTTTTTTTTGGCCTCGGTGGGGGCCTATTTCCGGGATCTGAAAGATATCGTGCAGGTGTTCAGCATCGCCTGCCTGTATCTGATTCCGGTGTTATTTCTGCCCATTTGGGTGCCCCGCTGGCTGCACCCGGTTTTTTACGCCAATCCCTTTAGTTATATGGTGTGGTGCTACCAGGATGCCTGTTACTTCGGCCGCTTTGCCCATCCCTGGGCCTGGCCGGTGTTCATTATTCTCAGCCTGGTAACGTTTGTGCTGGGCTATCGCACTTTTTATAAATTAAAGGTTATGTTCGGCAATGTCCTCTAATTATCGAAACAGATGGCGGCCAGGCCGATCCTCCGGGGGCCGCTCTCAGGCCCCGGGGGAACTTCGGAGTTCATAGAGAATTATTAAAATTCTCCCAGCTCCGTTCAGAATTGATATACTTTGGCTGGAGTGAACACCTGGTCTCCAAAATGAACGGCAAACACCTCAGTTACAGGGCCTGGTATCTTATCCTTAAAAAGACCAAGTCAATATAATTAAGTTTGGTTCACCTGGAGAGATGGGGTCTATGGCTTTCCTGCAACGCGTGCTGGAAATATTTTTGTTTTCAAAACCCGACCACGAGCAACCTGCCGACCTCCCCCTGGCCCAGGCGCAGGTTCTGGAGGATTCCCCGGAAGACAAGGAGCCGGTGCAACCGGCCAATTTGCGACCCCTGGACGCCGGCCCGGAGGCCCTGCAGCGGGATGTGGACTATGCTCTGGGGGGCGGGCGGATGTATCTGGCTATCCTGGCCGGGGAATTCCTCAAGGACAAAACGGTCCTGGAGATCGGCCCGGGGACCAACTTCGGCTTCCCTCTGATCATGGCCTGTCACGGGGCCAAGGTCATGGTGGCGGATAGATTTCTCACTCCCTGGGATGACAATTACCACCCCAAATTTTACAGCCAATTGCGGGATAGCCTCAAAAAGCACTGGGCCCTGATCGACACCACCCCCCTGGATCGGATCCTCTCAGTGAGCGACTATGCTCCCGAAAGCATCACGCTTTATTCCTCTGCCCTGGAGGAGCTTTCCGTAGTCCCGGACCAGAGCGTGGATGTGGTGATTTCCAATGCGGTTCTGGAACACGTCTACGATCTGCCCACAGCCTTTGCCCATCTGGCCCGGGTCACCAAACCCGGCGGCCTGGGCTTCCACCAGGTGGATTTTCGGGACCATCGGGATTTCTCCCGGCCCCTGGAGTTCCTCCTGTTTGAAGATCAGGAGTTTCGGGAGGAGTTCGATTACCGCCAGGGAGAATGCGGCAACCGCTGCCGGCCCCTGGAGATGCGGCAATTATTTGAGCAGGCCGGCTTTGACGTGAACATCTTTCATCCCAATATGTTTGCCGAAGAGGAGTATTTCGCCGAATTTCTGGAGCGCCTGCGCCAGGCCCCCGACTCCTGCTATTGTCAGTATCCTGCCGAAGATCTCTGCTTCATTTCAGGTCTGTTCGCGGTGGCCAGGAGGCCGGAGTAAAAAATCATTTGCCAGGAACTCCTTAACAAAATTGGGGCCGGAATTTGTAATGTGGAATTGACTGTGATAAATCCTCATTTCGATGAAAATATCGTTGTGTGGCAAGATGTCTATTCGGGTAAATATCAGCCGGTTAATTATGATATTCAATTTGATGATGAGTGGAAATTTTTCTTAGAGAAGAAGATCGGTTTTTTTAAACATACTGGTGTAGAAATTGATGATAAATGGATTAATGACCGGATATCCGAGTTAACCGGCATGAAACATTATATAGAAACAAAAAAATATGGGCAGTTTTTGGGTAGATATATTTTTAATTTAAAGCAATATTTTGGCGACAGCGAACAAAGACGTAATATCGGCGGACGTTTGTTATTAGAGCCGAAATTTCCATTTGACCACTTTCAGGGGAAAAGGAGTTTGGATATCGGCTGTGGCGCCGGACGCTGGACCAAAACCTTGATGCTTCTGGGGGCCAAGGTAAAATCAGTAGACGTCTCGGAACATGCTCTGATCTCTACGAAACGCATAAATAATGATGTTGAATATTTAAATCTTTTTGACATAATTAAGAGCCGGCCTGATCTTCATGAGTCTTTCGATTTTACCATGTGCTGGGGGGTGGTTCAGCATACCCATGACCCCAAACTGGCTTTTGAAAATGTCGCCAAAACCTTAGCCTCTCATGGAGAGCTCTATACGATGATTTATGCCCCCGGCCAACACGATTCAGAAACAATTATGAATCAACGAAAACACTTTCATAAAAATTTAACAACTATCGAAGACAAGCTGCAGTATGCCTACGACATATCGGATTGCCCGGAAAATTGTATTAATCAATTTGATATGTTAAATACATTTTATAATTGGGTGGTTCCTGAAGAAGTGATTTATAAGTGGTATCGGCAAAACGGGTTTGAGAATATTATTACACTGAACGCACATCAAAAAGAAAAAAGTGCGTTTCATCTTGTCGGGAAAAAATTATAGAAATGAGCAAAGCTAAGTTAAGGTCTTTGACGTTTTATGTATTCGCCAAGCGCACATGAAGTTGGTAAATGCTGCATAAGTACCATGGCAAACGATATCGCTATCGAGGTAAAAAACCTCTCGAAAATATTCAAGATATACCACCGGCCGTCGGATCTGGCCTGGGAGATCATCCGGGGCAAGCCGAGACATCGGGAGTTTTGCGCCCTGCATGATGTTTCCTTTGAGGTGAAACGGGGCGAGGTGGTGGGCTTCATCGGCCGCAACGGCGCCGGTAAAAGCACCCTGCTGAAGATCCTGGCGGGCACCCTGGACAAAACCAGTGGCGAGGTGGCGGTCAACGGCACCCTGTCGGCCATCCTGGAGTTGGGCTCGGGTTTTAACAAGGAATACACCGGCCGGCAGAACATCCAGATGGGGGGCCTGTGCCTGGGCATGAGCCGCAAGGAGATCGAGGCCAAGACCGACTGGATCATTGCCTTCAGCGAATTGGCGGAATTTATCGACCAGCCCTTCAAAACCTATTCCTCCGGGATGCAGGCCCGCCTCACCTTCGCCACCGCCGCGGCGGTGGAGCCGGATATCCTGATTATTGATGAAGCCCTGTCGGTGGGGGACGCCCGCTTTCGGCTGAAATGCTTTTCCCATCTGCGCAATCTGAGCGCCAAGGGCACCACCATCCTCATGGTGTCCCACGACACCAATGCCGTCACCTCCACCTGCAACCGGGCCGTTTTCCTGGAAAAGGGGGGGATTGTGGAGATCGGCCCGCCCCAGGAAGTCACCGCCCACTACTTGAGATTTCTTTACGGCATGAATAACGCCTCCCAGGAGGCCCCCACACCTGACCAGGAGGCCGCGGCGGACGAGGTCGGGTTTGGAGGGGAGCAGGCGCCCACCACCGTTGGGGCACCGGCGCCCGAGGCGCTGCGGCCCGACTCCGGGAGCACCCGTCAGGCGGAAATCCGCGCTCTGGTCATTGTCGATGAAGCCGGCCAGGTGGTAAACCGGCTAAGGGTGGGAGGCTCGTATCGCCTGGTCATGGAGGTGCAGTTTTATCAGCCGGTGGCCGCGCCCACGGTGGGTTTTCTCATCCGCGACCAACAGGGCGTTGAGCTGTTCGGCACCAACACGGAGCTTTTGGGCCTTGAGCTGCCAGCCGGTCAGGCCGGCTCGCGCTATGAATACAGCCTGAGCGTGGTGATGAATATGGTCAACGGGCCGTTTTTTCTCACCGGCGCCATAAGCGCCAAGGATGCCGACGGCTCCTGGACCCACCTGGACAGCTGCTATGACAACCTTCCTTTTGAGGTGATTCACCAACCGAAAACCGTGCATGACGCCTCGGTGGTAAATTTAAATCCAATATTCAGCTTTGCAGCGAGGAATACTTGATGGAAACCGCCCCGAAATTAAGTCTCGGAGATGACCAGGTAAAGATTGTTTTCATACCCGAACAGGACGAACCGCAGCCTCATGGCGTAATTCCCCAAAAGATTCAAGGTGTTCTGAACGCCTTGACCTCCTGGTTCAAAGGGGGCGGCGCCACCGGCCGCATCCCGGGGCTGGATGACAGCATCAGGCCGGAGCATTATGCCGACACCCTGGTCGCGGTCCATACCCATGAGTTAACCCCGCTGCAGCGCGACATCCTCCAGCGCAATATTCCAGTGCCGGAAATCATGCGGGGCGCGGTGGCCAGCTTTGACGTGGATAATATCTCTGATGACTATTCCATCGATTTTTTGATCCATTGCGCCATTCCCAATGTGGTGCTGCTCCGCCTGGATACCTATATCCGCCTGAGGCAGCAGCATATTCCGGTGAAAACCGGCGATGCCCCGGACCGTCTGGCCATCCGGATGAATGATTTTGATACCTGGAGATACTGTCTGGACGGCCGGGAATACTTCCAGTACGTGGCGCTGGCCACCGAAATCTGCAATTATCACTGTGTGATGTGCCCCTTTCACAGCAAAAGTGAACAATGGGTCTTTCAGCAGATCCGCCGGCCCCAGAACCGCAGGGTGCATCTGACCCCGGACCTGCTGGAGGAGTTCCTGCGGGGTCTGCCCCCCAAGACCGTGCGCCTGGGGGCCAACGGCGAACCCTTTCTCAACCCCCAGATTTTCGAGCTCATCGCCCTGGTGAAGGAAAAGGGCCATCAGATCTGCGTCCAGACCAACGGCAGCTTTCTCACCCCGGAAGTCTTGCACCGCCTGGCGGAGCTCCAGGTGGACCAGTTCAACTTCGGCATGGAAGGCATCACCCCCGAAACCTACGGGGCGATTCGCCAGGGGGGCGACCTGAACAAAATTGTCGCCACCCTGGAAAACATCCGCCGCCTGCGGGACCAGGGCAAGGCCCATTGGACGGCTTCCATCAATTATCTTGAATTGCCCGAACTCCCCTTTACCCGTCAGCAGGTGGCCGATTTTTACCGGGGCAAGGTGGACGTGGTGAATTTTTGCCGCTCCTTCTGCGACCCGCCCACGGAACACACCTTCACCGACCAGGAAGTGGAGGCCAGCATTCGGACCCTCCCCGGCTACTGCTACACCACCCTGCACGGGCCGGTGCTGGGGCCCCGGGGACATATTCTGCCCTGCGGCCTGGCCAGCAATTGTGAGTGGTTTGAGGATTTGCACTGGACTTTCAGGATTCAGGACCTGCCCCTGGCTGAAATCAATGAACGCTATAAAGCCGCGCTTCAGGACGATACCTCGGACATGCGGCAGCTCTGTAAAAGATGCACCTTCTGGTCCCACGCCTATCGTCAGAAAGGCACCCTGACCAGCACCTATTACCATGAAGAAATTCTGTAAAATCCAAAGGCTTCAGGACCTAAGCAGAAAAATCAGGATTGGATGATTACCGTTCATGGGCCTTCTCAAGGAAAAGCTTTTGCTGCCTACGGTCATTCTCAGCTCGTCCGAAATATCCCGTCTCTCTGCCGCCGACATCGACACCTGGAGGCGTGAGGCGTCCTGGCTGCTCATTGCCTTCGGGGAGAGCAGCCCCGAGTATCTCCAGGAAATCTCGTCCCATATCGCTGCCTGGGCCCCTGAGCCGCGAGCCCTGGTTATCGACGCCGGTCGATTTTTTGAAAAATCCCCCTGGAAGCCCCCCGCCATCACCAGGGAACACCTGCCCCTGGTCGCCGGGATTCATCTCGCCGAGTGGGACCGGGATGAGCTGCTCAAAACTTTATCCAAACTAACCCCGGCGGAGCTGTCAGCCTGGCCGGCCCTGCAGTTGGGATATGAACAGGCCTATGCCCTCCTGTATCGCCACAGCGATTACTACTACCAGGCCGGCGCCCTGGTCACCGATTTTTGCAATCTGCGCTGTGAGATGTGCATGTTCCACAGCGCCAATGAGGCGGACTATCAATTCCGCCAGCTGCGCCGGGCCGACCGCGTCCAGCAGGAAATTTCCCCGGAAATAATGTTCTCCTATATCGACCAACTGCTGCCCGGCGCCGGCATCCTGTTTTCGTCCTCCGGCGAACTGTTCATGTCGAAACGGGCCCTGGAATATATCGAATATGCTGCCAAGCAGGGCAAATCCCCCCTGGTCATCACCAACGGCATGTTGCTCACCCCGGAAGTGTCCGCCCGGCTGTTGGCCGCCGGGGTGTCCCACTTCATTGTCAGCGTCGACGGCCACACCGCCGACCTGTACCACAAGAGGCGCAAGGGGGGGGATTTCGCCAGGATCTTGCATCATATCCAGCAGCTGCGGTTGTTGATCGACAGGCACAAACATAAGGCCACCATTGACGTCAACACTATCCTGTTCGCCGACCTGGAAGCCCAGAAACACGAAATTATCGATTTCTGGCGGGACAAAGTCGACCAGTTGACCTTTTTGGTGGAGCGCCTCGATTACCTGGGGAAACCCCGGCAGCTGTTGTTTGAACCCGCGCCGGTGCGGCTGTGCCTGGAGCCCATGTCCGGCCCCCTGCTCCTGGCCAACGGCCTGATCGCGCCCTGCTGCAGCGTGGCCATCGCCGAATGGTTTGAGCCCATGGAGTGGCTTCTGGACATCAAAAAGACCCCTCTCGACCAGGCCTTGAAAACCTATCGCCTGATGATGCTGGATAAAGACAGTCCCTTGCGGGAGTATTGTTCCCGGTGTCATTACTGGGCCAACAGTTTTTGGCAAAACGGCCGCTCCCCGTTCAGTGAAATACATCACTTTGACAAACCCAAAAGTTTTTTCAATAAAATTAAAAACGCTGTTGGATTATGGGAATAACCTTTTCCTTCCTGCCGTTTTTTGACCGGTGCCATCGCCGCCGGGCCCTCCAAAGTCCTGTATTGGCACTGGGATCATTGGAAATTCACGAACCTGAAGATGAGATTATTGCTTTCGGAAAAAAACATGCGTATCCGAATTTACTGAAAGACAAGACGGTCAGAAGTTTATTGTTGGATAGATATGGCATTGATCAGTATCAAGACTGTGATATCAATGAACAAGCCGATATGCAGGTGGATTTAAATTTTGCCGTTGACCAAAATCTGGCCGGATCGGCGGCGACCATTCTGGATGGCGGGACCTTGGAGCACCTCTTTGATATCAGACAGGCCCTGGCCAATATCCACCAGATGGTGAGACAGGGGGGGACCATCATTCACATAAGTCCCTTGACCTGGTTCGATCACGGTTTTTATAATTTCAATCCAAAATTGTTTAAAGGCCTGATCAAGGCCAACGGCTACGAATTTCTGGTGGAAGCGTTCTGGATTCCCTCAACTCCAAAAAGGTTTTTCCGGCAAAAAACGGAGCCTCAAATCTTTATAACCTTTGACGGCAAAGAAGATTCTGAGGCAATTAAAAAGATGGAGAAACATTTTTATCATCAACTAATTCCGGCTAATTCTCTTTATATGATTGCCTATAAAAAAGAGAGCGACAACAATTTCCAATATCCATACGATATGTAGTTTACATATAATTGGGGCACATTTTTTTAAGGGGTTTTTTTACATTAACTTCTATGGAATATATACCATGTAATCTTTGTGGGAGTGACCATTCCACGGTGCTTTTCCGTTGCAAGGATTATTTTCTCAATATTTCAGACGTAGAATATGCCGTAGTAAAATGCCGGGAGTGCGGCCTGGTCTATGTCAACCCCCGGCCCACCGAAGAAGAGATTTCCTCTTTATATACGGCTGAATATTACCGGGCCGATCTCACCCCGGAGGAGCTGTTAGGGGAACGAAAAGAGCAGCTGCTGGCCAAATTTGCCAGAGTAAAGCATCTCCCTCCCGGACGGTTGCTGGATATCGGCTGCCAAAAGGGGGAGTTTCCTTTTTTTATGAGCCAGAAGGGCTGGGAGGTCCAGGGGGTGGAATTTTTCCCCGGCCCCCCCAATCTGTTCGGGGTGGATATTTTTTATGGGAACCTGACTGACGCGGGCTTCCCGTCCGAGACTTTCGATCTGGTGACCCTGTGGGCCGTCCTGGAGCACGTGTATTACCCCCGGGAAATGCTGGAGGAAGTTCACCGCATCCTGAAGCCGGGGGGGGCGGTGGTGCTGCTGGTGACCAATATCCACAGCATTCCCGGGCGCTTCCTGAGGCATGACGACATTCCCCGGCACACCACCCTGTTTTCCCGGCGCACGATCTCCAGGATGCTGGAGATAACCGGTTTTCAGCCCCGGGCCGGTTATTACGGGAACGACATTTTCAACGGCTCCACCAGGGGGGTGCTGAATTATCTTGTCAAGCTGGCGGCCGGCGAACGGCTGCCGGATATTGTGGCCCAAAACCGCATCGCCGGCAAATGGCATGAATTTTCCGGCCAACTCTGTGGCAGAGATTCCCGGTTCATGAGTTTCATCGACCGCACCGATATCGCGTTGACGCCGTTTTTGGATCGCCTGGTGGACCGCCTGGGTCTGGGTTTCATCATGACCGTGGAGGCCAAAAAGGTTGAGCAAGGGTGAAGGGCCGGGGCAGTCCCGCCGAGTCATCAGGGCGCCCCTGGCTGAAAATCAGAGGAAATCATGAATTCTGCTGCGGATAACCATTTTGAAGACAGTTACACCAAAATCTTGGCGGTATTTACCGAGCTGGGCTATCCCCAGGATCTCATCGGGCAGTGGAGCCTGCCCCGGCAGGATGCCAGGACCCTCATGGATATTCTCCAGGACTGCCGCCCCCGCAACATCCTGGAGGTGGGCACCTTTGTGGGCATGACCACCCTGATGATGGCCTTGATGAGCCCCCCGGACACCCATATACATTCCATTGACCCCAATTTTCCCCTGAAAACGGAAATGGAGTCCATGCGCAGCAAATTATTTGACTTTGACACAACCATTAAGGCTCAGGATCTGGCGCTGCAGGCCGCGCAACGGTTGGGCATTGATAATAAAATTACCTTTCACGAGGGAGGTTTTTCCACGAGCAACACCTTTGCTTCTTATAATACCTCGCCGTCAAGTCGCATTTCTATTGTGGGTCCGGATATCTGCAGCCAATATGGTCCGTTCGATTTTATTTTTGTCGACGGCCTGCATTATGAAGACGATGTTTTTTCCGATATATCTTTGGCCGCTCAATATATCCTGCCATCGAAATTTATTGCCATCCATGACGTCTTGGGTCGCTGGGGTGGGAATGTCAGACGGGCCCTCTTCAGATTCCTGGAAAACCACTCAGATTACCACTTTTCCCATGGCCATTTCTCCAAGGTATTTGAATCAATCGGCCTGTTGCAACGTTCCCCCTGGGACCCCGGGGCATATCATCAACCCATAGACCAGGAAATCAGCTCCGGCAGCATTATTCAGGACAAATTACTGTCAAACTTAGCAGCACTTCTGGTCAATTTATTCAATCCGTCCAGTGTGGTGCAACTTGGGGGCAATATCGATCTTTCAAGGAAAATACAAGAATTGGGGGTGTCCGAGGTCGCGGCATTCATCTCCACCCCTCCGGAAACCGCCGGGGGATCCGTCCCCATCACCGTGTTCAACCCCCAGGAGGCCGTCCCTCTCGAGAAGAGGTATGATCTGTGTCTCTGTCTGGAAATTATGGATGTGGTGCCCCAGGAAGCCGTTGACCGGCTGCTCCAGGCTTGTGTGGAGGCCAGCGACACTATTATCTTTGCCTGCTCTCCCCCGGGAGAAATGGGAAAATATCAACCGAACAACAAGCCGTTAACGTATTGGATAAAAAGGTTTTTTGAAAAAGGGTATCTTTTCCATGATGTGATCCGCCCTGTTCTCGAACCGCATGTAGAGGTGTTATATGCAGAGAATTATAGAAATTCATCTTATTTGCTTAATATATATTTAGTAAAAAAAGACGATAGATTGGAATCAGATTTGGTGGATAAGGCATTTTTAGAGGAAATTATGGTCAGCAAAGGAAGAAGAATAGAAGACTTGGAGCTCCAAAATCTCTATCAAAAATGTATTATTCAGAAGGATATAACCCTTGAAATAATAGATGGATATGAGAATATTTGCAGAGAATTCGATAAAATAAAAAATTATTATGAATCTATTCATTTATTCAATAATAAAGTATTCAGCAATACCATTAAAAGAGCCAAAGAAATTATAGGCGGCCTTTTCCAAAAGAAAGAATAAACTACTTGAAATATCAATGAAACAATTTTAGGTCGTTTATAATATGAGACGATTTGTAACAGGAGGGATAATAGGGATACTTGTGGTTTTGGCCGGCATCTGGGGCTATACTGCGGTCTTTTCCCATCCACCGAAAATCATCCAACAAGACCTCACCGGGCCGTTCAAACACGAACAAGGCCATTGCTGGGTAGCGGAGCTGCCGGCCTTGGCCGGGTGGGCGGACAGCCAGCCGCAACAGGAAAACTCCACCCTGATGATTTATGAAGACGGCCGTCCTTTGGGGCCGGCCCACGCCCAGCACGACAATATCCGGAAAATGGGGCAAGGGAGATTTTCCCATTGGGGGGAGGCGTTATATTTTTCCACCCGCGACAACTCAGACCCCAACACCAATGGAAAGCATTATACTATAACCGCATCTCCGGTGTCCTATTATCTCAAAATCACCAGACAGACTGTTTTAATTCTTTTGGGTCTCATTTTAGCCGGGGGGATCGGCGGCTTGGTTTTCATGACTTTTTTCCTAACCGGTTCAAAAATAAAAATATGGTTTATTATTCTTGCTTTAGTAAATACAGGAATTATTTACTTTCTTTTTTTAAATATTATTAATCCGATTGTCTGGTATGGAAAATTTGGTTATATATTACTTTTTCTTTTTTATTTGTTGGCTTTTTCAAGCTTATTTTTGTTGTTTCATGAAATAATTAACAACCAATTAATAAACGGCTGGAGGAAGTTGGCCTGCAGTATATTTTATCTCTGGGCCATCCTGGGTACCTTTGCTTTGCTCTTTGAAATATTTTTTCGAATAATTCCTGTCTATGACACCCTGGCGCTCAATCCGGGAGTAAAATATTTTTGGCCGGATTATAATAATTTCCCCATAAATTCCATGGGGTATCGGGATCGCCCTTTTACTGCCAAGGAAAATCCTCATACATTCCGGATCCTGGTGGTGGGCGATTCATTTACCGAGGGGTCCGGGTGCCGGCGGGAAGAGACTTTTGCGGGGGTCCTGGAGCACCAACTGAACCAGCGCTTTCAAAGAAAAGATTGTCCCAACTGGGTGGAGGTGTATAATCTGGGGCGCTGCGGGGCCAACACGGTGGAGGAGGTCCATCGCATTTTGACGGAGGGGCCGATCCTGAAGCCGGATCTGATTATTTTGGCCTATGTATTAAATGATCCGGAGAACCATCCCCCGGATATAAAATTTTTCAATCCACCCCCTTGGGCTTCGGTGATTCATAAAGTTTTTCTGGATGAAGTGAATTCATACGCCTACTATTGGTTTTTTACCAAATTTACGGTCTTTCGCGGGACAGTGTCGTCTTCAGATGATTATTGTGTAGCGGTTCATGATGACAATTACCAAGGACTCATAAATGCGAAGGCAGCCCTGGTCCAGTTAAAAAAATATCTGCAAGAAAACAACATTGATTTTCTTGCCATAATTTTTCCACAATTCAAGCAAGGTGAATATCCTCTTAAATTAAAGAAATTACATGAACAAGTATTCCAGATGATGCAGGTATATAATTTCGAAACGGTTGATCTCTTGAAATTTTTTGAAAAAATCAATAAGAATTTAGGCGTATTTGCCTTCAGTGTCTATGATCAACACCCTAATGCTTTAGCGCATAAACTGGTGGGGAATTTTTTGGCTGAGTCCATGGGTAAACGGGAGTCTTTTGTCCGGGCCTGGGAGAATTGCGGTCCCGAGGTGGTTTCCAGGTAAGCGCTTGACCTTTTCAACCTCCCCGTAATCGGGGGAGCAGGGGCGATTTTCCCATGTGTGGCATTTGCGGCATTGTCTATACCGATCCCGAGCGCCGGGTGGAGCCGGGCTTGCTTAAGAACATGAACCGGGTGATGGCGCACCGGGGCCCGGATGACCAGGGAACCTGGAGCCAGGGCCGGGTGGGGCTGGGGCATGTGCGGCTGTCCATCATCGACCTGTCCCCCCTGGGCCATCAGCCCATGTGCAACGAAGACCAGACGGTCTGGATCACCTATAACGGCGAGATTTATAACTTTCTGGAGCTCCGGGAGGAACTGCAGCAAAAGGGGCATACCTTCCGCTCCCGCACCGACACGGAGGTGATCGTCCACCTCTGGGAGGAAGAGGGGGTCAGGTGCGTGGAGCGCCTCCGGGGCATGTTCGCCTTCGCCATCTGGGACGAGCGGCAGCAGGTCCTGTTTCTGGCCCGGGACCGCATGGGCAAAAAACCCCTGTTTTACGCCATGCTGCCGGACCGGTTTCTGTTCGGCTCGGAAATCAAGGCGATCCTGCAGGATGGGGATATCAAGCCGGAGCCCGACCTTCGGGCCCTGCATTATTATCTCACCTACCAGTCCGTACCCTCGCCCTACAGCGCCTTTCGGGGCATTAACAAACTCCCCCCGGCCCATTGTCTGTTGGTCAAGGGGGGGCGGGGCGAGCCCCGGCGCTATTGGAAGCTCTCCTATCGGGATAAGTTGGCAGTGAACGGCGACCGGGGGGAGGAAAATCTCCAGGAAGAAATCATCGAGCGTCTGCGGGAGGCGGTGCGCCTGCGGCTGGTGAGCGATGTGCCGTTGGGGGCCTTTCTGTCCGGGGGCATCGACTCCTCCCTGGTGGTGGCCCTGATGGCCGGCATCATGAAGGAACCGGTCAAGACCTTCTCCATCAGCTTCGCGCAGGAAGAGTATGACGAAGCCCGCTACGCCCAATTGGTGGCGGGCCGCTATAAGACGGACCATCATGAGTTCAGGGTCACCCCGGACGCCCGGGCCATCTTTCCGGAGCTGGTCTGGCATTACAACGAGCCCTTTGCCGACCCCTCGGCCATCCCTACCTATTACGTTTCCCAGATGGCCCGGCAGCACGTCACCGTGGTCTTAAACGGCGACGGCGGCGATGAGAACTTCGCCGGCTATCCCCGCTATGCCTTAAACGGCGCGTTTGAGCGGCAGGGGGGCCTGCTGCCCCTTGTGCGCCACTGGCTGGGGGACCTGGGGGGCTGGCAGGCCTTTGTGCGGCAGCAGCGTTTGTGGCGGGATCCTGCGGCGTTGGTCTCTTTTTCGCCGCGCCTGTTTTCCTATTACTGGCGCATCACCCACTTTCATGAACTCCATCAGGCCAATCTGTACAGCGACGAGATGAAGGCCGCCACTGCGGCCTATCCGGCCTTTCAGGTGATGCTGGGGAAATATCGCGCCTCGGACGCCCGGTCTTTTCTGGATGCACTGTTGAACCTGGATCTGGATCTGTATTTGCCGGACACCCTGATGGTTAAGGTGGATATCGCGTCCATGGCTCATTCCCTGGAGGCCCGGGCCCCCATGCTGGACCATCATTTTCTGGAGTTTGCCGCCCGGATTCCGGCGGCTTTGAAGCTCAAAAACGGCCAGGTCAGCAAGTATATTTTCAAGAAGGCGGCGGAGCCCTTTCTCCCCCATGAGGTCATCTACCGCCCCAAAATGGGGTTCGGGGTGCCCACCGACCACTGGTTCCGCCACGAACTCAAGGACCTGGTGAACGACACCCTGCTCAGTCCCCGGGCGGTGGGCCGGGGGTATTTCCGCCGGGATTTTGTGGAAAGAATGTTGAGACAGCATCAGAATTCCGAATGCAATTGGCAATATCTCATCTGGAATCTGCTGATGCTGGAGTTTTGGCACCAGATGTTCATTGACCGGACCATGCCCCAGCCGACCTGATAATACCCATGAAATCCTCCAAACCTTCCATCATGATGATTATTTCCCAGTTCCGTCCGGTGGCCAGCGGCGCCGAACTCCAGGCGGAACGGCTGGCCTGCAAATTGGCGGACCTGGGTTTTCCCATGAAGGTGCTCACCCAGCGGCGGGACCCCGCTTCCCTGCCGTATGAGGTTTTTCAGGGCATCGAGATCTTTCGCAGCGATTTTCCCATCGCCTACTGGCTGAACCGGGACTCGGTGCCGACCCTGCGCTATCTGATGAAAACGGCCCCCACCTACGACATCATGCACAACCATCAGATGTTCGGGCATGCGGTGGTGTCCACCCTGGTGGCCCGCTGGCTGGGGAAAAAGAACCTCATCAAGTTGGCCTGCGCCGGCACTTTTGGGGACCTGGAGGTGTTATCCAAATTTCCTTATGCCAGGTGGGGCTTGCAGGTGCTGCACCAGGCGGACGCCATCGTGGCCATCAGCCGGGAAATCGAGGCGGAGCTGCTGGCCCACGGCTTTGATCCGGAGCGCATCCATTTTATTCCCAACGGCGTGAATCTTGATGAATTTCAGCGGACCCGGCCCTTCCCTGCCACCCCCCGGCGGCGCTTTATCCTGCTGGGCCGGCGGACGCCCCAAAAGGGCATCGATACTGCGCTTCAGGCCGTGAAAATTCTGAAGGACAAGGGTTATGCGGACAGTCTCGAGCTCAATTTATACGGCTGGGATTATTCCGAATGGGATTACCGCCGGATGGCCCGGGACCTGGAGGTGGACGGCTCTGTGCGCTTTCTGCCTTTTGAGACTGATGTGTTGGGGGTGTATCAGGACGCCTACGCGCTCCTGTTGCCCAGCGTGGGTGAAGGGCTTTCCAATGTGCTCCTGGAGGCCATGGCCATGGAAATGCCGGTGATCGCCAGCCGGGTGAGCGGCACCGTGGAGGTGGTGGACCACTGCCGGGACGGCCTGCTGATCCCGCCCGGGTCGCCGGAAGCTCTGGCCGCGGCCATGGAAGTGGTGCTGACCCGGCCGGAGTTGGTCCTGGAGTGGGGCCGCCAGGCCCGCCGGAAGGTTCAGGCGCGTTATTCCCTGGACGCGGTGGCCCGACAATACGCCGGGCTCTATGATTTTCTTATGAGCTAAAACGGAAGGGGACTGAGAGCCAGTGGACCCGAGATCTGCTGAAAGCATCGTGGTGGTGGCCCCGGGGTGTGCCGCCCAACTGGTGGAGGAACTTTTTACGGCCCGGGTTTTGCCGGCGCAGGTTCCCTTTGAGGTGCTGTTGCCGCCGGAAAACTCGGTGCAATACGATACGTTACGCAACCTCAAGCTCTTTGCCGGCAAGATCCGGGTTTCCCCGTCGCCGGGTCGGAAATTTTTTTCCGCCGATCATCTCAAATGGCTCCGGGGCCGCTTGAAGGCCGCCTCCAAGGTCAACCTGTTGATTTGCCAGTCCCCCTTTAAAGATCCGCTCACCGCCTTGATTTCTCTATTGGTGTTGTATTGGTCGGGGCGGACCATCACCTTGTTGTTTGCCACCCCGGAGGCCATCATTGATCTGGACGGGCAGGGTTTTTCCGACAAATGGATTGTCCAGGAATTGAACAGAGAAATATTATTCAACGAATTGCATCGGGCCTTTTGGTTTTTAACCCCCTGGGATATTATATATTTCCTGATGTTTGCCGGTTTAATTGTGAAACAGAAGTTGCAGAAAAGCTTGCCTTTCTGTTTTAAGACTAAATGATTGATTGTAAAGAGGAATTATTGAATTTACACTTTTTTCCTCACTCCACCAAGCAATGGTGTTGTTATCCATGAATTGTTCCTTTGCTTCACATTGGAAAACCCAATTATTAAAAAGTTATTACTATGTCTATGAAGTAATCAAGTCAATAATCATTTATCCCGGCGACCCGGTGAATTTTCGGCCGCTGGACGCCTCGCCCGAGGCCCTGCAAAGAGACGTGGAATATGCCGCGTCCAATGCCAATTTTTGGATCAGCTTATTACCGGAAGACCAAATATACCTCAAAGGCCGAACCGTCCTGGAAATCGGGCCGGGGAGCAACTTCGGCATTCCGCTGATTTTCGCCTGCCACGGCGCGAGGGTCATGGTGGTCGACCGGTTTATCACCCCCTGGAGCGCTGACTATCATCCTAAATTTTATGCCCTGTTGCGGGAGACGGTGCAGGAAAAATGGCCCGGCATTGATCCGACGCCACTGGAGACGGTGCTTGCCCAGGGGCGATATCCGGAAGAGGTCATTACTCTCTGGCGGGGTTCGGTGGAGGAACTGACGGACGTCCCGGACCGCAGCGTTGATCTGGTGGTGTCCAACGCAGTTTTGGAACATCTG
Organism: Desulfobaccales bacterium; assembly: GCA_041740935.1. Taxonomy (GTDB): domain Bacteria; phylum Desulfobacterota; class Desulfobaccia; order Desulfobaccales; family 0-14-0-80-60-11; genus JBGSLA01. The sequence goes on from JBGSLA010000009.1 coordinate 46,698, forward strand.
TACGATGTGCCGACGGCCTTTTCCCAGTTGGCCCGGATTACCAAACCGGGGGGCCTTGGCATTCATCAGGTGGATTTTCGCGACCACAGTAATTTCTCCCGCCCCCTGGAATTTCTGTTGTATCGGGAAGAAAGGTATTACGGCATCGAAAAGATCACCCATGTGGAATTCGGCAATCGCTGCCGCCCCTGTCAGATGTGGAGGTTGCTGGAGCAGGCGGGCTTTGCGGTGCGGGATTTTCGCCCCGATATCTTTGCGGATGAGGAGTATTTAGAGGAATTCCTGGGGCGTCTGCGGCAGGCCCGCAAATCGCCCTATCGCGACTATGCCGCCGAGGACCTGCGGCCCCTGTCAGGTCTGTTATACATGGTGCGGCAGGAGGGGTAACATTTTCTGGGGGGAGGGCTAAGGGGAGGTGGCTCCCCCCTCCCTGCTCCCAAGCCGCTGTAGGGGCTTGATTTATCAAGCCCTGAGGGCGCCATGAATGGCGCCCCTACGAGGGTTGAGGGAAAGAACCGGGAGCACAGGCATCTTGCCTGTGATACACTACCTTGAAAGCCTGCGTTTCCGATCTACAAAGGTCTGGCGGCCCAGCGCGGCTTTAAGGCCGCAACCAACCCCCAGCTAACCGAAAAGTCCTTTTATTCCCTCCCCCTTGATGGGGGAGGGTTAGGGTGGGGGTGGTATTCGCCAAGGCGCCGGCGCGCCAAGTTTGAAGACTTTTGCCCCTCCGTCCTCCTACCAATAATACGTGGCCGCGCCCCCCAGTTCGGCCTCGATCTCAAGGAGCCGGTTATATTTGGCGATGCGTTCGCTGCGGCTGGCCGACCCGGTTTTGAGCTGGCCGCCGCCCATGGCCACCGCGAAATCGGCCAGGAAATCGTCCTCGGTTTCCCCGGAGCGATGGGACAAAAAGTAGCGCCAGCCGGCCTCCCGGCACATGGTGATGGCCTCGATGGTCTCGGTCACCGAGCCGATCTGGTTTAATTTGATCAGCGCGGCGTTGGCGGATTTTTCCTTGATGCCCCGGCTGATGTATTTGGTGTTGGTCACCAGCAGGTCATCCCCCACCACTTCGATTTTGTCCCCGAGACGCGCGGTGAATTTCCGGAACCCCTCCCAGTCGTCCTCCGCCAGGGGGTCTTCCCAGGAGACGATGGGATATTTGCGGCACCACTGCTCCGCCAGGGCGATCATCTCGTCGCTGGTTTTGACGCCGCCGCCGGAGCGCTTCAGGTCATAGGTCCCCGGTTGGTCGCCGGCAAACGAGCTGGCCGCCGAATCCATGGCGATGGCCAGGTCCTTGCCCGGCTTGTAGCCGGCCTTTTCCATGGCTTCGAGGATGATCTCCACCGCGGCTTCATTGCTGGGGAGGTTGGGGGCAAAGCCGCCTTCGTCCCCGACGCTGGTGGCCAGGTTGCGCTTTTTGAGCAAACTTTTCAGCACATGAAAGGTTTCGGCCACAGAGCGCAGACCTTCCCGAAAATTCGGGGCCCCCAGGGGCACCGCCATATATTCCTGGAAATCGACGCTGTTGTCGGCATGCGCCCCGCCGTTGATGATGTTCATGCAGGGGACCGGCATGCGCCGGGTGCCGGGTCCGCCCAGGTATTGGTAGAGGGAGAGACCCGTGGCCAGGGCCCCGGCCTTGGCCACCGCCATGGACACCCCCAAAATGGCGTTGGCCCCCAGGCGGGCCTTGTTGGGGGTGCCGTCCAGGTCCAGCATGATCCGGTCGATGTCCATCTGCCGGGTGACGTCCAGTCCCAGGATGGCCGGGGCGATTTTGTCCTGAACATGGGCCACGGCCGTCAGCACCCCTTTGCCGGCGTAGCGCTTGGGGTCGCCGTCCCGGAGTTCCAGGGCCTCGTTTTCCCCGGTGCTGGCCCCGGAGGGCACCGAAGCCGTGGCCTTAAGGCCGTTATCCAGGGTGAGGCTCACGCGCACCGTGGGATTGCCCCGGGAATCAAGAATTTCCAGGGCCTTGACCGCAGCAATTTTTCTGGCCATGACAGCTTCTCCTCGCTCTAAGCGGCAGGTTCTCGCGCAGCTCGCGGTTACGGGACTTGTTCTTCCGGGATAAACCGCGGGAATGATTGTCCCATAGCATCTTTCCCCACAATTTTCAATGGGATTCGGGAGGTTTTTCCGGTCAGTGCTGATGGGGCCAGGGTTCCTGATCCCGCTCTTCCAGGAAATAAAAAAAGCGCTCCCGCTCGATTTCCTTATGGGTGACAGGGCACTTGAGCCGGAGTTTGCGGTCCCCCACCTCGATGATTTCCCAGTCTCCCCTCCAGGGCCCCCCCTCGATGGTGATGGTGTCCCCGACGCGGGCGGGGTACAGGCGGAAAAAGACCACCCGCCGGGGACTTGGGCTAAAGTTTTCAGACATCATCCGTCTCCTTTTCTGCTAATTTCCCTGAGCTGTTCTTGTTTGTTTAATTGTGGGCGTTGAAGTCTTACGGGGCACAACAGCCCTCCCCGGCAATGAAAGTCCTTTATAGGGGCGGGGTAACCCCGCCCCTACGGGTGGATTTTCACGGTAATAGTACCTCAGGCGGCCATCTTGGGGTAGGGCGGCCGTCCCCGGCCGCCCAGTGCTCCGGCGGGCACTTAAGGCCCGCCCCATGACCAAATTTTCCCGGTGCCGGTAGGACGGGCTTCCAGCCCCTCCCGGGAAAGATTGAAAACCTGTGCCACCGGGTTTCCCCAAGGCGGGAGGCACGGCGCTTTCCCGCTACACCTGACTGGCCCCGCCTCCGGCACAATGAAAGCGGCGGGCGGAGCCCGCCCTACGCAGCTACGCAGCTTTTCAGGCTTGGCGGCTGGGCCACAGGCCTTCTTCTCACCGCTATAAATAAGTATAAATCATTTTCGAGTCGCCAACCGAATCTAAAACTCCTTGAGCAACGATGGCCAAACCGGTTTAACCCAGGGCCCTGGGGCGCACCAGGTGTGGATTTTGCCGAGGATTTCAAACTCGGTGATGTCCAGGGCATTTTTACAAAAAAGTTAAATTTTCTTCTGTAGGTTTTAATAAACTTTTGTTAATTTCGAGCCGAAAAAGGGTTTATAAGCAAATGTTGTAAAGCTGTTCGGTTTTTTCCAGTTGCCGCAGGTTAGGTGGATTGGAGGGAAGACATGAGCCAGCCAAACCTGGCCGATCAACTTCGTCTTGGCGGGAAATTAAGGCATTTTTTCATTTTTTTCATATTTGGAGCCCTTTTTCTTCTTGCCGGCGTATTGCTCAACCCGAAGGAGGCGCCGGCCCAAACCTATACGGTCCAGGGACCGGCCCCCATCAGCGGCTCTTACGGGGTGAGGCTCCCGCCCGCCAATCCCGTGGTGGGGGCCGTCCAGGCGGTGCTGCCCCATCCCACCGACAGCAGCACCATGTATGTGGGCGCGGTCAACGGCGGCATCTGGAAAACCGGCGACGGCGGCGCCACCTGGACGCCGCTGACGGATTTGCAGCCGTCGCTGTCCATCGGGGCCCTGGGGCTGGATGCCGGCAATCCCAACCGCGTCCTGGCCGGGTGCGCCTCCTTCAGCAATTCCCGGGACATGGGCGGACCCCTGGCCGGGCTGTTGTATTCCCAGGACGCGGGCGCCACCTGGACCTCCCTGGGAGGGCCGCTCCTCAAGAACACCAATGTCAGTGCGGTGCTGATAGACGATCAGGTCATGCTGGCGGCCTCCCGGAGCAACCTTGACCTGGTCTATGCTCCCGGCACGGTGACCGGCCTGTTCCGCAGCCTGGACGGCGGCAAGAGCTTTATCCCCCTGTCCGGCAGCGGCGGCCTGCCCCTGGGCAGCGTCACCAGTCTGGCCTGGGACCCCAATAATCATCAAAGGATTTACGCGGCCCTGGCCCAAAAGGGCATCTTTCGCAGCGACGACGGCGGCCGCACCTGGTCCAACATTACCCTGGCGGGCATGAGCATCGGCTCGCAAACCCGCAACGTCCTTCTGGCCGTAGGCGCCGGCGGTCAGTCGTTATTTGGGGCGGTAGCCCAGGGGGAGGCCGATCCGCCCAATGAAAAGGGCCCGGCGGAAAGGCTGGCCTCGGTGTGGCGCTCCCTGGACGGCGGCCTCACCTGGCAGAATATGGGGGGCCTGGGCGGGGGGGCCGGCAAAGGGCTGCCGGGAAGCACCGAAGGCGGGAGGTTTTTCGGCGTCAACCCCGGCGGGCAGGCCGACATCAACCTGTCCCTGGTGGCTGATCCCACCAATCCCAATCTGGTCTATATCGGCGGCGACGCCCAGCCCGCTCCCGGCGGCGGCGATTCCTGGCCGGTGGGCCAGGCCAACTCCATCGGCGCCATCGGCTATACCGGGCGGCTTTTCCGGGGGGATGCCTCCCGGCCTTTGGGCCAGCAATGGACCCCCCTGACCGACAATTTCACCAATCCCCAATCCGCCCCCCACGCCGACAGTCGCACCATGGCCTTTGACGCCGACGGCAACCTGCTGCAGGTGGATGACGGCGGCCTCTATCGGCGACTGCAGGCCGCCTCCAACCTGGGACGCTGGGATTCCCTCAACGGCAATCTGCAGGTCACCGAATTTTACCCCCACACCCTGGCATACGACCGCAACACCCGGACCATCATCGGGGGCAACCAGGACAACGGCATCGGGGACCAGAAAACCCCCGGCAGCCTGGATTGGCAGGCCGTCTGGGGCGGTGACGGCGGCTATGTGGCCGTCAATGACTCCGCCCCGGACTTTTCGGTGCGCTACGGCAGTTCCCAGCATCTTGGGGGCTTCGGGCGCTACAAAGTGGATGTGGACAACAAGAACATCGGGGAGTCCCTGGCCAACCTGATAGTGGGGGGGATGCAGCTTGGCGTCTATGACAGCAGAATGGGAAGCTCTTTTCCCTTCATCACCCCGGTGGCCCTGAACCGGGGCGACATGTCCCGGCTGGTCATCGGGACGCAGCGGATTTACCTGGGCCGGGATGTGGTGCAAAAAAATGTGCCCTTGTCGCCCAACATCTACCTGAGCGATATCAGCCTCAGGAACTTTGACAGCGAGGTCAGCGCCCTGGCCTACGGCCGCCCGGGCAACCCCAATATCCTGCTGGTGGGGGAAGGGGAACGCCTGTGGCTGTCCACCACCCTGACCAGGGGGTCGCTGGCGCAACTGCGGAATTACCAGAGCGAGGGCAGGTACGTCAAAGATATTTTGATCAATCCCCAGTCGGATACTACCTTTTATGTGGCCGACGGCAGCCCGCCCTACCTGACCTCTGCGGCGCAGTATTACTATGGCGCCCTGCGCGCCACCGCCGACCGGGGGGTCAATTGGACCAAGGGGCTCACCCTCATGAAGCCCCAATGCCTGGGGTATATCGACGCGGGGGCGGTCAGGGCCGTGCTGGTGGGCGGGTACGGCGCCCTCTACGGCGCCCGGGAAACGGACCTGAACAACTGGCGCAACCTGACCGGCACCCTGCCGCACACTTTTATCACCAGCTTGCAGTACAGCGCCGGGGAAAACCTGCTGGTGGTGGGCACCATGGGCCGGGGGGCCTTTACCCTGGCCAACGCCAGCACCTTTGTACCGGCGGCGCCGGCAAACGTGGACGCCGGCTGGATCCGCCTCCTCCGGGCCGACACCCCCGATCAGACCGTAAACGGCGGCACTGTGCAGACGCCGGCGCCGTTGGCTTCCTGGGAAAACGATCTCACCCTCACCGGCCTGGGCGGGACGGTGGACACCGCCTGTGCAGATTCCACCTTCTCCGGGGTTATCTCCGGCCCCGGCCGGTTCACCAAAACGGGGCTGGGGACCCTGGCGCTGCGGGGGGTGAACACTTATGAAGGCGGCACCCTGTTCCGGGAGGGGGTCGTCAATGTGGCGAGCGACGCCAACCTGGGGGCCGCATCCGGGGGGCTGACCTTCAACGGCGGGACGCTCCAGGCCGGGGCCGGGCTGACCAGCGCCAGGGGCATCATCCTGGAGGCCGACGGCGGCAGCTTCCACACAGGGACAGGGAGTGCGGTCACCTCCACCCTGTCGGGGGCGATTTCCGGGGCCGGCGCCTGGCAGGTCGAGGGACTGGGGAAACTCCTGCTCCGGGGCCTCAATACCTATGAAGGGGGCACCATCCTTAAAGGCGGCACCCTGAACGTGGTGAACAATACCAACCTGGGCGCGGCCGCCGGCCCCCTGATCTTTAACGGCGGCACCCTCCAGGCCGGCGCGGCCCTGGCCAGCGCCCGGACCCTGGTGGTGTCGGGCAACGGCGGCGTCTTTGACACCAACGGCTTCGCCTCCAGCCTGGGCGGTTCCCTTTACGGCTACGGCGCCTTCACCCAGCGGGGCGCCGGGAGCGTTACCTTCAGCGCCGACGGCTCACCTTTCGCCGGGACTTATAATCTCACTGCTGGCGCCCTGAATCTGACCGGCACCCTGGGGAGCGTTTACTCCCCAGCCACCCTGTCGGTGCAAGCCGCCGGCGTCTTCCGGGGACCCGGCGGTCTGGTGGGCAATCTGGACCTGTGGGGCAATGGGGCGGGATTTTCGGGCGGCATCGGGGTGACCGGCCGCCTGAACCTGGCAAACACCCTGGGGTCCCGGGCCGCGCCCTGTGAAGTGATTATCTTCCCCAACGGCCGTCTCACCGGGAAAGGCACCATCATCGGCACCGTGTTGGATTGGGGGCAGGTGGAACCCGGCGAATCCCCTGGAACGATATATATTGTCGGGAAATACACCCAGACCGGCACCGGCGCCTACCTGGTGGAGGTGGCGGCGCCCGGCGACTACGACCGGCTGGCAGTGAGCGGCGACCCCGGCACCGCCACCCTGAACGGCGTTGTGGCTCCAAGTCTGCTGGGGGGCTACCGGCCCCGGGGCAACCAGGTGTTTCCCGGGGTCATCACGGCCACCGGCGGCATCCAGGGGGTGTTCAGCACCATCCTCAACCCCCAGATCGGCCCCACCCTGTTCTGGCGGGCGCGCTACACCGCCACCAGCTTCGATCTGTTGGTGCAGCGGGACTACGCCAACCCCGGGTTGTGCCTGAATGCCAATCAGAATGCCGTGGGCCGGATGCTCAATCTTGTCGCCGGAGCCACCTCAGGCGACCTCAACACGGTGCTGGACGCCGTCGACGGGCTGGCCGCCGAGGCCCAGGTCCGGGATGCCTATAAACAAATTTCCCCCGAAAAAACCACGGCCTTGTCCACCCTGGCCTTTACCGGGGCTAATTTCCGGATGCGCCAGCTGGCCCAGCGGGTCACCGATCTGCGCTTCGCCGACCGGGAGGCCTGGGTCGTAAGCGGCCTGCCTGGCTCCTTACAGTTGAACTATTCCGGGACGGGCGGCCTGATGCTGGCTTACAATTCCGCCGGCCTGGCCGGGCTGACCACCAAAAAGCCCCAGGCCGCCCCCTCACCGGGCCGCTTCGGCCTCTACCTCGACCCCGCTCTCGTCCTGGGGAGTCAGAAGTCGTCGGTGAACCAGACGGGCTTGGACTTTACCATGGCGTGCTTGACTTTCGGGGCCGACTACCGGCTGCGGGACAACCTGCTGGTGGGGCTGGCCACCGGCTACAGCCACACCGGCGCCGGGTTTTACGGCGCGGGCGGCGGGGTCCAGACCCACACCTGGCCCCTGACGGCCTACGCCGCCTACCTGCAGCGGTCGTTTTATGCGTATGGCTCCCTGGGCTACGCCCTCAATTTTTTCAATCTGGAGCGGGGTTTCAGTTTCGGCGGACTGAACCGCACCGCTCGGAGTTCCCCGGTGGGGCATCAGTTCAACGCCTACGCGGAGGCGGGCTACGACCTGAAGGCTCGCCCCTTCATCATCACCCCGGTGGCCTCCCTGGCCTACTCGGGCCTCTGGGTGGGCGGCTTCACGGAAAGCGGCGCCGGGGCCCTGAACCTCCGGGTCGCTCCCCAAAGCGCCGCGTCCCTGCAAACCGGGGTGGGGGCCAAAGTGGCTGTGCCCCTGAAACGGGGCTCCATGACCATAGTGCCCCAGGCCTACGCCACCTACCAGCACGAGTTCGAAAACGGCCGGCGGGGGCTTAACGCCGCGCTCAGCCAGGTGGGCAACAGCTTCACTTTCCAGACCGACGCCGCCCAAAAGGACTATGCCTCGCTGGGGGCCAACCTCACCTTGTTGACCGGGAAAAACCTGCGGGTGAACCTCAATTACAATGCCGAGGTGGGCCGGGCCAACTATCAGGCCCACAGCTTCAACGCCGGGCTGCGCTGGGAATTTTGAGGCCGGGGGGACTTTCTGCTCTGTCCTGAAAAGTCCAAAGTCCAGGGTCCAGAGTCCAAGGTTCTTGCGGGGGGCGGCGCCCGCGGCTAGGCGCTTTTCATGCTTTGCGGGTGAGCCGCCGGCTCATGAGCGACTGCTTTGAAAAGTTCCTCAGGCGGCTATATTCTGGTAGGGCGGCCGTCCCTGGCCGCCCATGGTTCTGGCGGGCACGGAGGCCCGCCCTACCGAATTTTTCCTGGTTTTGAGAGAGCCAGAGGCTCATGAGCGAATGTCCTGAAAAGTTTTTGTGTGGAACCGCCGCCCTCGGCGGTTCGTGCGCCGGCGAGGGCGCCGGCGCCACATTTTTTCATGCTTTGCGGGTGGGCCGTCGGCCCAAGCGGAACTGTTTGGAAAAGTTCCATGGTTTCTTATTCCTCAACCCTATCCAAGACCGGTAGGACGGGCTTCCAGCCCGTCCAGGTACGGGCAGGATGCTCGTGCTACCGGAGTCTTGAGGCCCCTTCACCACACCCCACCCCCAACCCCATAATTCGGGAGCACGGGCTTTACGCCTGTGCTGAACAGGCAAGATGCCTGTGGTCCCGGCTCAAGGAAACCCTGGGGCCGTAGGGGCGGGTTTTAAACCCGCCCCTATGGATGCATTGCCGCGCGAGAGCCCGGGGCTCAAGAACATATCTTTTTGAACCTAACTCGTGTTTATCCGGAAAGTCCTTCTGTTCCCTCCCCCTGGATGGGGGAGGGTTAGGGTGGGGGTGGCTAATTCCTATGTAAAGTCAATATATTGCCCAATATGCCCC
>JBGSLA010000010.1:0-16172 GCA_041740935.1 Desulfobaccales bacterium
CCTGCTGAAGGACAGGCTCGGCCCCGAACGGCCCCCCAGCCTGAGGAGCGGCTGGCCCAGGGGCCCGGCCCCCAGGGTCAGCTCCCCCCACTCCAGGGCCCCGGTCCACTCCGGGGCCGTCTCGGCCAACACGGCAATCAGGCGGGCGGCCACCCCTTCCCGGGACCCCTTCCCCGTCGCCACCCCGGTATACAGCACCGGCCTGCCGAGTCCCGGACCGGGCGCCAGGCATATTTCCGCAGGATCAGACCAACCTGAACCCATCACTGTGATCCATTTTACCAAACTGCAAATTGTATGCCCCCGCGCCGGAGCTAGCCGGCGGCCCCCTGGCGCTTCTCCCCAAGGATTTTTCAGATTATCTGGGTAGACTTAAGGCCCATCCGGAACTGCCGGGAGAAGTTTTTCAGGATAGGGCTCAATTCATTTGGGACGCCCCGGCGGCCCCTGAATAAATAAAACTAGTATATATCGGCAGTTTTTGCAAATTCATGAAACTGTGGATTTTTGTTCTCCTCCCCAGCCGCCGCCGATAAGTAAAGCAAACGCCTATAGGAACCGTCCATTTCCAGGTTCCCGTGGTTTGTGATCTCAAGGTTCAGCGCCGTCATGTCCAAAACCCTTTCCCTTTTGCTCCCCAACCTTGGCACCGCAGCAGATGCCCCGTTAGTGCGCCGTCAACCGGGTCAACAGAAGGGAAGCCGTCCCTGGCTGAGGTGACCTCGGGCTTAAGGCGTCAAACCTCCATGAGGAGTTTTATCCATCATGTCCACCAACAAACCCACCCTGAAGATCCTCATAGCCGAGGATGACCCCCATCTGGGAGAAGCTCTGGTGAGCTATCTTCGGGAAAAAGGGCATGCTGTGGACCTGGCCAGGCATGGCGGCGAAGCTTTGAAACTCCTTGAGCGGCACCTGTATGCTCTGGTTCTGGCCGACCTGGTGATGCCCGAGGCCGACGGCCTCGAGGTCCTCAGGGCGGCCCGTCAACGCAACCCCGCCGCCCTGGTGGTGATCATGACGGGCCACGCCTCTTTGGCCAGCGCTCTCCAGGCCACCCGGGAAGGGGCTTATGATTATCTGCGCAAGCCCTTTAATCTCCAGGAAATTGAAGTGGCGGTGGACAACGCCGCCCGGCTCTTGCAACTTCGGGAGGAAAACGGCCGCTTGTTGGCCCAACTCGACGAACTCAACGCCAAATTGGCGGAAATGAAACAGGACGACCCCTATCCCGAACCCGACTCGCGGCCTTCGTCTCATCAAGAAGGAGTGGATCTGCTGCGCAATCTTTTATGGGCCTATCCATTGCCTTGGGAGATGGATCCACCCCACTCCGGCGACCTGGAGCGCCTGCTTGGCCTCTATCGGGACAACCTCTTGACGGAAAAGGAATTCCAAATTTTGAAAGAGCGAATTTTAATTTAACCGAACGGTTATACCTTAAGAAAGGCTTTTATTTGTGATCCTCAGTAAAGGGATTCTGGCAGGCCTCCCCTGGATGGAGCCCAAGATCGGCCCAGGCGCGTCGGCGGCCCCGGCGGCTTCCGCCAAACCGGATTTCTTCGGGGGCAGTCTAATCTTCCGCCAGGAGTCCATCAAGGCTCTGCTGCGCACCCTTTCCGCCCGGGACCCCTACACCGGCAATCATTCCAACCGGGTTACCCATATCGCCCTCAGGTTTGCCCGCTCTCTGGGCCTGTCCTCTCTGGAGCTGGAAACTCTCTCCAATGCCGGCTATCTCCATGATATCGGCAAAATCGGCGTCAGCGATTCCATCCTGCTCAAGCCCGGCCCCCTCACCCCGGAGGAGCGGGCCATTATTGAAACCCACCCCCTCATCGGGGAAAGAATCGTCGAACCCCTGGATTTTACCTCCCAGGAAAAAGATCTTATTCTTCTCCACCATGAGCACTGGAACGGCCAGGGTTACCCCCACGGGCTGAACGGCCCTCGCATTCCCTTCCTCTGCCGGGTGTTGGCTCTGGCGGACGTCTTTGACGCCCTGACCTCGAACCGGCCGTATCGCCAGGCCTATGGCATCGGCGAGGCCCTGGATGAGATCGAAGCCCAGGCGGGCTGCCAGTTTGACCCCGACTTGGCTCAAAGGTTTGTGCACTTGGTGGGCAAACTCGGCTCTTATTCCCTGGCGCAGATTCCACCCCCACCCTGGCTGGGAAGACAATAGAAAGCCCTGCGGCAAGTGTGGGCAATCTCTGCCAACCTCAGCCCTCAGCCGCCGCTTCCCTCAAAGTCTGGTAATTCAAGCCCGCCTTACGCCTATACTTTGATCATTTACCCATGCTTTTCCCTAAGTTTGGGCGCGGTTCTACCGATTTTATTGGTATAGAAAATGCAGTGCAGTATGAACAAACCTATCAGGCAACCTGAACTGAGGGAACCTTGGCAGAGAACCCCCACGACTATTTGGTGAGGCTTTGACCGGCATGGCTAAATCGTCCTTGATCGGGTCTGAAGATGGCATGATTTTCAGACATGCGGATGCCGAACCGGCCGAAATTGACACGGGGATGGCGGCCCGCTGTCTGGAGGAGCTGGTGCGCTATTACCGGCATTCCACCGTGGGCCGCCGCTGTACCGGCGTCATCCACAATATGAACACCCCCCTCCAGGTCATTTCCTTCCAACTGGAACTGTTGGAGCAAAAAGCCCAGGAGGAAGGCCTGCTCCTGGCTGAACTCACCAGCCTGCCGGCTCCCCAACTTCAGGCCTTATTCGAATACCGCCGCCAGAAGCTCCAACAGATGCACAAGGAAGTTGATCTGCTGCGGGATATGATTCACCGTCTGGTCATCCAGTCGGTCCATGAGGGCAAAGAAGAGTACTGCTATCTTGACCTCAACCAGATCTTACGGGACGAACTGGAATTATACCTGGCCGATTCGTTTTTTAAGCACCGGGTGGAAAAGGACTTCACCTTTTCGCCGGGGCTGCCTCCCATTTACGGTCATTATGTGGATTTCAGCCAGAGCTTCCGCAATGTGGTGGACAATGCCCTGGAAGCCATGGCCGAAAGCCCCCGCCGCCTGCTGACGGTCGCCACCGGGATGCATGAACATCATCGCCTGGTGCGCATCGGCGATACCGGCTGCGGCATTCCTCCCACGGTTCAAGCCCGGCTGTTTACTCCCTTTTTCACCACCAAGACCACCGATAAAAGGCCCAGGGCGGGACTGGGTCTGTTCATGGCCCGGCGTTTGTTGAAACCCTATGAAGGGGAAATTTCCCTTGACAGTCAACCCGGACAAACCTGGGTGACGGTGTGCCTGCCCGTGGTCCAGCCGGCCTGAGCCATTGTCTATAGACCTTTCTGCAAAATATCGCGGCAGGCTTTACCGTGAAAATCCCCAGGCTGTAGGGGCGGGTTTTAAACCCGCCCCTACGAGAAAATCTTCATTGCGGGGGGTGGCCAATACGGCCATGATGGTTTAGTCTGCGCTTTGACAGAGCAGTCGCTCATGAGCCGTTGGCTCACCCGGAAAGCACGAAAAGCCGCGTAGGGCGGGCTCCGCCCGCCGCTATAACCTTAGACTCTGGACTTTGGACTTTGACTCTTCAGGAAGGAGGGCATTGGATTACCGGGGATTTTCTGACCTTGAAAAACCCTGGTCCCCCAAATACATTTTACAAGAGGCTCTTTGTCCTAAGCCCCCTTGACTCATACCCGGGGTTTAGCCCAGAGCTCCAGGACTGACAGCTTCAGGAAGCGCTTGGAGGCCGCGCTTTTGAGAATGGCCACCGTGTCCCAGCCCCGGGCGGTGCCCCCCGCGGCCACCACCTCGGCCTCCTCAGGGATAAGGCCGGCGTCCACCGCCTCCATGACGATCTCGCAGCACACCTTGATGCCCTGGCCCAGCCGCCTGAGGGTATTGGCAATGAGCAGAGTGGGGGCGCTGCCCTTGAACTGGTCGGCCAGGCTGGTCTCCAGGGAGTGCGTCAGGATGGTGGCTTTGAGCACTTTGCCGCCTAACCGGATTATTTCCTCGTGATGCTCCAGGAGGAACTCATCGATATTAGGCCCTTTGAATCCCACGGAATGGCCCACCACCACCAGATTGATATTTCGGTCGGCCAGGCGCCGGGCCGCCTGCACTCCCGAGTCGCCGGTGGTGGAGGCCACCACCATATGCTGAAAGCCTGCTGCCGCGGCCTTGTCCAGGAGATCCAAACAGGCCGGGGTGTTCTGGGGACCCGTTGCGGGGAAATACCATGCTTCTCGACGGATCATAGGAATTCTCCTTACATGAACAAAATTCTCACATAAGGGAGTCATGTGAGAATGGAATCTCTTAAGGCAAGAAAACCACTTCCCGTTCCAGCCGGAGGCCGAAGCGCTCCCACACCGAGTCCTCAATGGCCGCCATCAGGGATGCCATCTCCGCGGCGGTGGCTCCCCCCCGGTTGATGATAAAATTGGCGTGCTTTGGGGAAACCTGGGCGCTCCCGAAACTGCGGCCCTTCCAACCGGCCTCCTCAATGAGGCGGCCCGCCGGCGGGCCCTGGGAGGGATTTTTAAAAACGCTCCCGCAGGTGTGGGGGTGGGCCGGCTGGCGGGCCCGCCGTTCCTCCAGGAATTCCCGCATACGCCGGTGAATCTTTTCCGGGGAGGCTTCTTCCTGAACCACAAATTCCGCTTCCACCACCAGCCATTGGGGAAGGTGGAGCAAACCGGAAGTGCGGTAACCGGGGGCTATTTCTGAGAGCGTCAATTCTCTAAATTCAAGAGCCGGGGTCACGACCCACACTCTTGTCAGACTCTGACCCAGGCTCCGATCGTGGGCCCCGGCATTAAGGCGCACCGCCGCGCCCACGGTGCCGGGGATGCCTGCCAAAAATTCAAAGCCCCCGAGGCCCCGGCTCGCCAGAGCCTTGGCCAGACGGGGCAGAGCTACCCCTGCGCCCACCCGCACCGCGCCGGCCTGGAATTCCACTGTCTGGAAGGTTTTCGCCAGATGCAGAGTGATCCCGGGCAGCCCGGCGTCGGCAATCAGGACATTGGAGCCACGACCCAGGAAGAACAGGGGCCAGCCCCGGCCGGTCGCCTCCCGACTGAGAGCAAAGACATCCTCCACATCCCGGGGCACGGCCAGGAACTGCGCCGGTCCGCCGATTCTCCAGGTTGTGAGGGGAGCCAGGGGAAAATCGGTGTACACCGGCCCCTTCATACCTTTCCAAAGGCCGAACCGGGGCTCAGGCTGGGTCGTCACGGAACCTCCAGAGATACCCCCATTGTAACAGGAGAATCGATACCCCCGGCAACCTTTTTCCAAAGTTCAGGGAGATCCCCGTGGAGCGCCCTCGCCTTGACAAAACCTGGGAATCAGGTTAGCGTGAAGCACGTTCTTTGGGGGGGAGGAAGATGTTTTTGCCGAGAAGATGGGGGGCCTGGGTTGTCCTGGCAATCCTTTGCCTGAGCCCCGTCCTGACGCAGGGCAGCTCCACGCCGGTGGCTTACGCCAACCTGAAATACCAATTGATTCAACAGGGCCTGGACAAGGATTTCGCTCTTCAGGTGTTTGCTGATCAACGGAACCAATTCCGCCCTGATGTCGTCCGCAAAATCGCCACCCTGAGGAAGGAGAGGACCGCGGATTACGATCATTTCCTGAAGCCCCAGGTGGTGGCCATGGGGCGGCAATATCTAAAAAGCCACGAGGCCCAGTTGGCCAAGGCCCGCTCCCAGTACGACGTCAGCCCCGAGGTGATTGTCGCCATCCTGACGGTGGAGAGCGGCTTGGGGAAAACCACCGGGAAATACCCGGTGTTCAACGTCTTTGCTTCCCTGGCGGTGATGGACACCCCGGAAGTCATCCAGGAGACCGGGCTGTCCCCCGGTCTTATGCCCCGCCTCAAAAAGAAAGCCGCCTGGGCCCGCCAGGAACTTAAAACGTTCTTGAGCTACTGCCAGAAAAACCGCCTCGATCCCTTCCAGTTTTCCGGCTCCTGGGCCGGGGCCATGGGCTATTCTCAATTCCTGCCCAGCAGCCTGGTCCGCTGCGGCCAGGACGGCGACGGCGACGGCAAAATCGACCTGTTCACCCACCCCGATGCCATCGCCAGCATCGCCAATTACCTGAAAAAGAGCGGCTTTCACCAGAGCAGGCCCCAAACCTGGCGTCGGGCGGTCTTGTCGTATAATAATTCGGACGCCTATGCCGATACCATACTGACCCTGGCCCGCTGGTATTGATGGACAAAAAAGCCGTAGCCGCCACCCTGGAAGAGATCGCCCTGTTATCGGAACTGGCCGGGGAAAATCCCTTCAAGGTCAGGGCCTATGAGACCGGCGCCCGGGCGGTGCTCACCTTTCCCGGGGACCTGGCCGAAGCGGTGCACCGGGGGCAGTTGGCCCAGATCAAAGGCATCGGCAAGTCCCTGGCTGCGGTTATCGCCGAACTCACGGAAAAAGACGAGGCCCGCGTTCTTCAGGAACTCAGAGGAAAAGTCCCTGCCAGCCTCCTGGAATTGTTGCAGGTCCCCGGCCTGGGTCCCAAGAAGGCGAAAATCCTTTATAAACAACTCCAAGTTGCCGGTCTGGGGGAGCTGGAATATGCCATCCGGGAAAACCGCCTCCTTGGCCTTTCCGGCTTCGGGGCCAAAACCCAGGAGAAACTGAAAGCCGGCCTGGAACAGATCAGACGCTATGCCGGCCTTTTTCGCCTGGGAGACCTCTTGCCTGTGGGAAGAGAACTGGTTTCGCAAATACGCAAGCAACCGGGGGTCCTCCGGGCCGAGGTGAGCGGCGGGGTGCGCCGGGGGCTGGAAGTGGGCGACTCCATAGTCCTGACGGCCGCCATGTCGCAATCCGAGCACGCTTTCCCGGTGTTCAAGAATCTTTTCCCTGGGGCCCGGGAAAATCCTGACCAACCCGGGTGCTTTGAAGCCGCTCTTCCCCAAGGAATACGAATTATCCTGGTATCGGCCAGCCCGGAGAACTTCGGGGCCGTCTGGCTGGTGGGCACCGGCAGCGCCAACCACCTTGAGGGGCTGAAGGACCGGGCCGCGGCCGCCGGTTTGCAGCTAACCCCCCAAGGGTTGTTCTCCCAGAGCCAGCTTTTGCCCAGCCGGGAGGAAAATGACATCTATGGGGCCTTGGGCCTCCCCTTTATTCCGCCGGAATTGCGGGAAGGTCTGGGAGAGTTGGAAGCCGCGGCCCAGGGGAGGCTCCCCCGTCTCATTGAGTTCGAGGATGTGCGGGGTTGCTTTCATGTCCACTCTTTTTACAGCGATGGGGTGAACTCTCCGGCAGAGCTAGTGGCCGCGGCCCAAGAACGCGGCTGGGAGTATTTAGGGCTCTCCGACCACAGCCAGTCGGCGTATTATGCCGGAGGTCTGAAGCCGCCGGACCTGGAACGTCAGAAAGCCGAACTGGAGGGCCTCCGCGGAAAACATCCTGATTTTACGATATTTTGGGGAATTGAATCCGACATTTTGGGCGACGGCTCCCTGGATTACCCGGATGAGGTGCTCCGGGACTTCGATTTCCTCATCGCCTCGGTGCACTCCCAATTCCGTATGCCCCGTAAGGACATGACCCAGAGAATCCTTACGGCCATGGCCAACCCTTATTGCACCATGCTTGGCCATATCAGCGGCCGGCTCCTTTTGGCCCGGGAGCCTTATGAGCTGGATTTGGAGGCCATCCTCGAGTTTGCCGGCAAACACCGGGTAATGGTGGAGTTAAATTCCAGCCCCTACCGCCTGGATCTGGACTGGCGATGGCTTAGGCACGCCAAAGACCTGGGGGTGCTCATCAGCCTCAACCCCGACGCCCACAGTCTGGAAGGTCTGGACGATGTGGCTTACGGGGTCATCGCCGCCCGGAAAGGATGGTTGGAGCCCCCCGATGTGCTGAACTCCTACCCCACCCAAGAGGTGAGCCGTCTCTTCCATAGGAGGAGGCAGGGTTAGGCTTGCGAAAAAATTGCAGCAAAGCATATTTCCACGCCAAGATGCCAAGACACAAAGAGTGCCAGGTTTGGTTTTGGTGAAAAATTGATTTCAAAGTTCCTTCCCTGGGGAAGACAAGGAAGGGGATGGCATGACAGACGCAAAACCTCTCGTCGGAATTGTCATGGGCAGCGCTTCGGACTGGCCCAGCCTGGAAGCCGCCGCCTCATTGCTCCGGGATTGGGGGATCGGGGTTGAGGTGTCGGTGGCCTCGGCTCACCGCTCGCCGCACCGGGCCCAGGAGTATGCCCGGGATGCCGCCGGACGGGGGCTCAAGGTGATTATTGCCGCGGCCGGCGCCGCCGCCCATCTGGCCGGGGTTCTGGCGGCCGAAACCATTTTGCCGGTGATCGGGGTGCCCCTGCCCAGCTCATCTTTGCAAGGATTGGACAGCCTGCTGTCCACGGTGCAGATGCCGGCCGGGGTGCCGGTGGCTACCATGGCCCTGGGGCCGGCGGGGGCCATGAACGCCGCCCTGTTGGCCGTGGAGATTCTGGCCCTGAGCGACCCCCGGCTGGCGGAAAAGCTTAAACACCACAAAAAGGACCTGGAAGCCCGGGTGGCGCAGCAAAACGACAAAATTCCGGCAGATTTTCGTCCGAAAAAGTAATGGCTTTATTCCCATGATGATCACCTCGCTGGTGGAACTTACCGTTGACCTGGCGGCCCTGCGCCACAACTATCTCCAATTGCGGCGGCGTCTGTCCCCGGGGGTAAAGCTTTTGGCCGTGGTCAAGGCCGATGCCTATGGCCACGGCCTGGTCCCGGCGGCCCGCACTCTGGCCGCGGCCGGGGCGGAATATCTGGGGGCGGCCTCCCTGGAAGAGGGCCTGGCCCTGCGCCAGGAAGGCCTGGAGATCCCCATCCTCCTGCTCATGGGCATTGTCCCCCGGGAGAGTGAGACCGCGGTGGCCGCGGACCTGGAGGTCGCACTCTATCGGCGGGATGTGCTCCAGGCCCTGGAGGCCGCGGCCCGCACCCTCGGGAAAAAAGCCCGGGTGCACCTCAAGGTGGACACCGGCATGGGGCGCCTGGGGGTGATGCCCGCAGAGGTTCCGCCGTTTCTGGACAGCGTGAAAAATTCTCCCCATATCGAGATCCTGGGGCTTATTTCCCATTTGGCCATGGCGGATAGCCCTGATAACAACTACACCAAAAAGCAACTTGAGGTCTTTCTCGGCCTCCTGGGCGCGGCCCGGGGACAGGGCTGGGAGCTTCCTTTAAGCCATATCGCCAACAGCGCCGCGCTCATGGAGTTCCCGGAGGCCCACTTCGGCATGGCCCGCCCCGGAATCTCCCTGTACGGCTCGCCGCCTTCCCCGGCCCGTGCCTGGGGGGTGGACTTAAAGCCGGTGATGTCCTTAACCGCCCAGGTGCTTCAGCTCAAGCGGCTGCCCCCCGGGCACTGCATCAGCTATGGCTGCACGTATACCACCGGGGATTGGCACACTTTGGCAGTGCTGCCGGTGGGCTACTGCAACGGCTATCCGAGGCTGCTGTCGAACCGGGGGGAGGTCCTGGTGAAGGGCCGCCGGGCCCCCATTCGGGGCCGGGTGTGCATGAACCTGACCATGGTGGAGGTCAGCCATCTTCCGGAGGTGGCGGTGGGGGAGCCGGTCACCCTGCTGGGAGAGGACGGCGGCGACCGTCTCAGCGCCGATGATTTGGCCACTTGGGCCGAGACCATCAGCTATGAGATTTACTGCGCTCTGGGGAGCGCCAATCCCCGTCGAGTTGTGGGAGCCTGAGATGGACCGAAAGCCGGATATCAGCGAACCCAGTATCTGCCTGGTGTGCGCCTGGCGGGAGACCTGCGTCAAACGATTTTCGTTTGACGGCCAGCACTGCCTGGAATACACCCGGGACGTCAGGTTGAAACCGAAGCCCGAGAAACCCGAGGATTCGGAAGATAAAACCTGAGCTCCAAGGTTTGCCTCCCAAACATTATTCTATGCCAGGGCATTCCTTCGTTAGGTAGAGATTTATAAGAAGTCATTTCGAAACTCCGTAATTTACAAAAGTGCCATTCTGAGCGAAGCAAGAATCTCGTATTTTAAATAGTTGAGACCCTTCGCTGTGCTCAGGGTGACAGAAAAAGGGTTTTGCAATAGGTGTTAGCAAAACCTCCTCTCGAAAAAGAAAAATGGAGAACAGCCGCCCTAGGCTGTTTTTTAAAAGAGCAGGCCAGGGCGCCTGCTCCACATTATGTCAGTTTGGGCGGAGACGCCGCCGGTCATATATCATGCAGACCATAAAACTCTTACAAAACCTGATTACCGACAGCCTGAACCGGGCCCGGGAGGCCGATTTGCTGGAATTCGCCCAGCTTCCGGCCTTTGAGGTGGCCGCCCCCAAACTTGCGGAGCACGGCGATTTCGCCACCAACGCGGCCCTGGTGCTGGCCTCCCAGGCCAAAAAGCCCCCGCGCCAGCTTGCTGAAATTATTATAAATAATATTTCTGCGCCTGAGGGTCTGCTGGCAAAGGTAACCATCGCCGGGCCGGGCTTCATCAATTTTTTTCTGGAAGATGCCTATTGGCGGCAGGTCTTGCCGGAAATCCTGCGCCTGGGCGAGGCGTTCGGCAATTGCTTTCTAGGGGCCGGGCGGCGGGTGCAGGTAGAATTTGTCAGCGCCAACCCCACCGGGCCCCTGCACATCGGCCACGGCCGGGGCGCGGCCCTGGGGGACGCTTTGGCCCGGCTGCTCACCGCCGCAGGTTTTCAGGTGGAGCGGGAATACTATATCAACGACGCCGGCAACCAGATTTTGACGCTGGGAAAGTCTTTGTGCTACCGGCTGCTGGAGCTGCAGGGCGAGGCAGTGACCTTTCCCGAGGACGGCTATCAGGGAGATTATCTCAAGGACCTGGCCCGGGAGTACCTTGACGGCGGAGGCGCTCCCCCGGCGACCCCGCCCCGGGAGGAGGATTTTCTGGTCTTGGGGGCCTATGCCGCCGAGGTGATCCTCGCGGGCATCGAGCAGGACCTGGAAGATTTTGGGATCACTTTCGACCGCTGGTTCAGCGAAACCGTGTTGCACCGGGAACATCTGGTGGAGCATGGCTTTGCCGTGCTTAACGAAAAAGGCCATCTGTATGAGCAGGACGGGGCCCTGTGGTTTCGGGCCACAAGCTTCGGGGATGAAAAAGACCGGGTGCTGCGGCGCAGCAATGGCGCCACCACCTATTTCGCCGCGGACGTGGCGTATCACCTGCACAAATTTGACCAGGGCTATGACCTCATGGTGGACCTCTGGGGCGCGGACCACCACGGTTATGTGCCCCGGATGATGGCCGCGGCCGAGGCCCTGGGTTTCAAGGATCGCCTGAAGGTCATCCTGGTGCAGCTGGTTTCCCTCTTGCGCCACGGGGAGCCGGTGGCCATGACCACCCGGGGGGGGACCTTTGTGACCTTGCGCGAAGTGCTGGATGAAGTGGGCAAGGACGCGGCCCGGTTCATCTTCCTCACCCGCCGGGCGGACGCTCACCTGGATTTCGACCTGGAGCTGGCCAAGCAGCAGAACGCCGAAAATCCGGTCTATTATGTCCAGTACGCCCACGCCCGGCTGGCCAGCGTCTTTCGTCAGGCTGCGGCCCAGGATATCACCTTTTCCCCGAACCCGGCCCTGCTGCCTCTCCTCAGCCTGCCGGAGGAACTGGACCTTCTGAAAATGCTGGCCACTTATCCCGAACTGGTGGAAGGGGCCGCCCGGCAACTGGAGCCCCACCGCATCACTTATTTCTTGACGGAAATGGCCGGCCGGTTGCATAGTTATTATTACAAACACCGCTTCATCTCCGAGGAGGCCGATCTTACTCAGGCCCGGCTGTGGCTGGTTTTGGGGGTGAAAACCGTCCTGGCCCACGGCCTCGGCATCCTCGGCGTCACCGGACCGGAGAGCATGTAACGCGGCCAGGCGGCCCAGAGGGGGGAACCATGGGGGAGCGCCGGGGGAAGAAGGCCAAACAGGCCGGATGGCACATGCAGTTGGGGCTCAAGGAGCTGATCTTCGCCGGCCTGGGAGTGGCCGGCTTGGTTATGATGAGCTTTGCCCTGGGTACCATGGCCGGCCGGGGGGACATTTACCGGGTGATGGCCAACTGGGGCCTCATCGGTCCCGACAGCGGCAGGGCTTTCCAGAGTTGGCACCAGGCTCCGGCCTCAACGCCGGTGGCCGCGCCGGTCAGCCGTGCTCCCCAGGAACCTCCCGCCGCAGAGCAACCGGAGCCTGCCCAAACCACCGCGGCCCAGAAAACTTCGCCTCCCGCCCCGGTGAAAGGCACCATCGCCGAGCCCCCGAACCCCGTCCAGACCCAAAAGAAGACCTCCCCCCAGCAAGCCAAAGGCAAAGAAGACAAGTTGGAAAAAATCCGCCGGGAGGTGGCCACCAAGCTCAAGTTCCAAAACAGTTTGGACCCGTCCACCGGCAAGACCGCAGCTTCGGGCGACAAAAAAAAGAAAGCCGGCGGCACAGAGCCCAAGGCCGCGGCCAAGCCCTCAACCTCCCAGGTGATGGTGGCCAAGTTTCGGGACGCCGGCCAGGCCCGGACCCGGCTGGCGCAGATGCAAAAGCAGGGGGAAAAGGTCTATCTCAAGGAAGGCAAAGACGCGGAGGGGAATTTTTTTGCCATCTACCGTCAGGTCGACGACGGCCCGGCAAAACCCCCACAAGTGGCCCAGAGCCAGATCAAAAAAACCAACGAGCCCAAGAAAGCCGTTAAAACCGGGGGGCGCTGAGGCCTCATACGGTTTTCGGTTTGCGGTTGTCTTTTTTCGCTAAAAAAATAAGAAAAATAGGTGGTTAGACGCTTCGCTGGTTTCATCTCAATCCGAACCTGGTATGCCGGGTAAAAAGAGAGGTGGAACAACTGCTTACGGTTGTCCTTTTTCCGGGCACCGGAATTAAAAATGGGATGGGGTTTTGTGGGCCTTGCCCACCAGAATCGGTGGCACAGGTTTGAAATCTGTGCCCTTGCACAGGCGTGACGCTTAGGCCACCAGGCTTCTCCCGGTTTTGAGAGTGACACCGGCCTACGAGCGACTGTTTTTGAGGTCAAAAAGGAGGCTCTGGCAAAAGTGTTTTATTTGGTCATCCTGAACGAAGTGAAGGATCTCAACCTTTTGAAAATAAGAGATTCTTGCTTCGCTCAGAATGACCACTTATCCCCCTGGTGAATTTTGCAAGAAGCTCAAAGTATAAAGCTTCTTTCTTGGGGGTCGCGCCGCGGACAGATTTACTCCTCATCTTCCGACAGGCCGCCGCCCTCGGGCCCCATCTCCCCGCTTTCCATGGCCTCCTCAATCATCTGGTCGATCTCCCCGGAATCGTCCTCTCCCATGGCCTCTTTGAGGTGCGGTCCCATCTGCCGCATCATGCGGGCCAGGCTGGCCGGGTCGTTTTCATCCAGGTCGGCCAGGCCGCCCCAGCGGTGCGGGTCGGCCAGGCGCTCCATCCGGGTCTCCTCCGACAGCCGCACCCGCACCCGGGAAAGCACCCGCTCGAGATCAGTGCCGCCGCAGCGGGGACACACCGGGGCGAAAGGCGAGCTTTGGCTGAGAATGAGAAATTCGGAAATTTTGCGGCAGGACGAACAGCGATATTCGTAGATGGGCATAGTCCTACTCGGGGTTTAGACGCAACCGTCTGAAAATGTTCTTAATTTTCAACCCGTATCTTTAATTTTTCCAAACGGGCGATCTGACTCCGAACCTCGCGGTAATGGGGGTCGCTCACGGGCATATTGACCAGGGCCTTGTTGAAATGGAACAGGGCCGTGGGGTAGGCCCGGGCCCTGAGGCTGTGCAGCCCCAGGTAATAATGGGCCAGACCCAGCCGGCCTTTCTCCCCGTAGAGGGTGCCCAAATTGTGGTAAACCTCTACAAAGGCCGGGTTCAGGGATTGCACCCGCTCCATGGCCGCCAGGGCCTGATCGGTCTGCCGGCCTTCCTGATAAATCCGTCCCAGATAATAGAGAACCACCTCGTCCGGCCCCTGTTTTTGGCTCAGACGCAGGAGGATGGGCAGGGCCTGCTGGTAGCGGTTCCGTTCAAACAGGTGGGCGGCCAGTTCCCGCTGAATAATGATGTTGTCGGGGGCCAGGCTCGAAGCCTGCTGGAAGGCGCTCACCGCTTCCTCCGAGCGCTCCAGCCTGCTCAAGGCCAGCGCCTTGCCGTAAGCATAGGCCGCACTTTTCGGCTCCCGGATGCAGGCCTGGGTCATGCGCCGCAGCAGCTGGTGGGGATTGCCGCAGGCCGATTCCACCTTCAAGGCGAAATACTCGAATTCCGGGCTGTCGTGTCCCGGAGGGAGGTTGTTTTCGTGTATCTTTAATTGATGGGAAAAATCCGACAGGCGGTCGTCGGTATTGGGATGGGTGCTCAGGTAAATGGGGACCTCCCCCCCTTGATACCACCGTTGCTTGCTCAGCTTGCGAAAGACGTTGATCATATCCCGGGGATTATAGCCGGCCTTCAGCATCCACTTGAAGCCCAGGCTGTCGGCTTCCCGTTCATGGTCCCGGCTGTATTTCAGCATGGCCGACTGTCCGGCGGCCTGGGTGCCGGTGAGAATGGCGGCCGCGGCAGGCCCTCCCAGGAGCACCGCCGCCAGGCTGCCCACCAGGGTGGCGATGGTGACGCCTTTGGACTTGTCCATCTGCCGGGCCAGGTGCCGGGCATAAATATGGGAGATTTCGTGAGACAGCACCCCGGCCAGCTCCCCCTCCCGCTCCATGGCGCGGATGAACCCGGTGGTTATAAAAATGTATCCCCCGGGCACGGCCATGGCGTTGAGGGTGGGGTCGTCCAACACGAAAAAGCGGTACTGGTATGATTGGGGGCCGACCTGCGCGGCCAGCCGGCGCCCTATCCGATTGATGTACGAGGTGATGAAGGGGTCGGTGGCGATGGGATAATAATTTTGCAGTTCCAGGAAAAATTCTTCCCCGAGCTGTTTTTCCTTTTCGACAGTGAGTCCTTCAAAAAAGCTTCCCCAGGTCGGAGGGGCGTTGAACAGCAAGATACAAAGGAGAACACTTATTGCCGGCCGCCACTTGCCTGGGTTTTTCATAGCGAGCGCTCCTGATTGTCAGGTGCGGGGTTGCCCCTGTATGTGGTTAGGAATGAAATCCTCCAGCGGCAGACGGCTGGCTTCCACCCACAAACCCTCCAGGTCATAAAACTCCCGCAGGGGTTTGCTAAACAGGTGGACGACCACGTCGATATAATCCAGGAGAACCCAGTTGCCCTCATCCAGGCCTTCCACCCCCAGGGGCTTCACGCCGACCTGTTTTAAATCCTCTTGCAAATTCTGGGCCAGGGCTTGGACGTGGCGCTTTGATCCTCCGGAGCAAATAATAAAATAGTCGCCGATGTTGGACAGTCCTTTTACCTCAAGAATCACCGGCTCCTGGGCTTTATGGGCCACCAGGCTGTGGACCGCCAACTCCACCAGGCCTTCGGAGGTCAGGGATGTCTTCTGAGCTCGGCTGACTGTTTTCACCTTATATTATATATAACCCATTTTTTAGTATAAATCGGCGCACCGCCTCCGGCAAGAGATATCGGATGGATTTCCCCTGCCGCACGAGCCCGCGGATGCGGGTGGCGGCAATGTCCATGAGTGTCGTGGCCAAAAACAGCACCCGGCGCCCCGAAGGATGCCCAAAGCCCCCTTCCGGCAAGGCCTTGAAGTCCCGATGCACCTGCTGCTTCAGGACTTCTGCCAACTGGTCCCGGTCGTAGCCCGGCCGGTCCAGGACCACAAAATGGCTGAGGGTGAAAAGCTCCCGGTAGTCCTTCCAGGTGGCGATTTCCAACATGGCGTCCATTCCCAGGATGAAAAAAAGCTCGCCCTGGGGGCCGACCTCCTCCCGAAAATGGCGCAAGGTCTCGATGGAATAGGATTTGCCCGGACGCCGGCCTTCGACGTCCGACACCCCCAGCCGGGGATGGCGACCCACCGCCAGCCGGGTCATGGCCAGCCGCACTTCAAAGGGGGTCACCTCGGGGGAGGCCTTGTGGGGCGGCAGGGCGGCAGGAATAAACCAGACCCGGCCCAGGTCCAGGGCCTCGGCCACCTCCTCGGCGGACCGTAAGTGCCCATAATGAATGGGATTAAACGTCCCCCCGAACAACCCCAGGCGTGGTGGTTTTCTTTTCATTTGTGGATGGGTTTTGTGGGGGGAGGGCCAGGGAGCGCGGCT
>JBGSLA010000011.1:0-4104 GCA_041740935.1 Desulfobaccales bacterium
GGCCGCGCTCACCGCGCTCGGCATCATCATCGGGGTGGCCGCGGTCATCGCCATGATGGAGATCGGCCGGGGCTCGGCCACCGCCATTCAGACCACCATTGCCAGCATGGGGGCCAACAATCTGCTGATTATGCCCGGCACCGCGGCCAGCGGCGGGGTCACCTTCGGCGCGGGCTCCATCAAGACCCTGACCCCCCAGGACGCGGAGGCCATTTTAAAAGAGGCTCCCGCGATGCGGGCGGTGGCCCCCATCGTGCGGGCCCGCACCCAGGTGGTCTACGGCAACCGCAACTGGGTGCCCATTTATTTATACGGCACCACCCCCTCCTACCTGGACGTCCGGGAATGGCCCCTGGCCGAAGGGGACATGTTCACCGAGCAGGATGTGCGCAACGCCAGCAAGGTGTGTGTCTTAGGCACGAGTCTGGTGCGGGAGCTGTTCCAGGGGGAGCCGCCCCTGGGGAAGGAAATCCGGGTCAACAACGTCGCCTTCAAGGTCATCGGCGTGCTCACCTCCAAGGGAGCCAACATGGTGGGCATCGACCAGGACGACGTGCTGCTGGCCCCCTGGACCACCATCAAGTACCGGGTGGCGGGCAAGTCCATGGATAATGTCAACCAGAGTGCCGCGGCCACCTCATCATCAGACAC
This sequence comes from Desulfobaccales bacterium, assembly GCA_041740935.1. Lineage (GTDB taxonomy): Bacteria > Desulfobacterota > Desulfobaccia > Desulfobaccales > 0-14-0-80-60-11 > JBGSLA01. The sequence continues at coordinate 652 of JBGSLA010000011.1, forward strand.
CTCTCAGACGGTTAATACTCTAAGTGATCTGTATCCCACCAAAAAACTGAAATTGTATCCGGAGCAGTCCGCCGCCCAGATGGCGAATACGCCGCTGCCGGTGCGGTTCACCAATGTGGATCAGATCATGGCCGCAGCCCGGTCCACCGGGGAGGTTCCGGCGGCCATGCAGCAGATCACCCAACTGCTGCGCGAGCGGCACCGGCTGCGGCCTGATGAGCCGGAGGATTTCAGCATCCGCAACATGACCGAGATGACCAAAGCCCTGACCTCCACCGCCACCATGATGACCAAGCTGTTGTTGGCCGTGGCCCTGATCTCGCTGGTGGTCGGCGGGGTGGGCATCATGAACATCATGCTGGTGTCGGTGACCGAGCGCACCCGGGAGATCGGCCTGCGCATGGCCGTGGGGGCCTGGAGCCGGGACATCCTGCAGCAATTCCTGGTGGAAGCGGTGCTCCTCTGTTTTCTGGGAGGCATCGTGGGCATCCTTTTGGGGCGGGGCATTTCGCTGTTGATCGCGGCCACCCTGAAGTGGCCCACCGAGATGTCCCTGGACGCCATCCTGGCGGCCTTTACCGTGTCGGTGACGGTGGGGATCATTTTCGGCTATTATCCGGCCTGGAAGGCCTCCCGGCTGGATCCCATCATGGCCTTGCGTTATGAGTAGCCCATCGCGGCCTTGGGGCCGCAACCAAATGATAAACTTTTCAGATCCGAAGGCGGGAGGCGCTTCGCTTTCCCGCCCTACAGCCCTCATGAGCCTTAGGCTCTCCCGAAACCAGGAAAAACCCGGTGGGGCGGGCCTCCGCGCCCGCCAAAAGCACGGACGGCCAGGGACGGCCGCCCCTACCCATAGAAGCATAGGGCGTGCCGTGCACGCCGATGATGGCTGGAACAGGTGGTAATAATGGTCCGGTCCCCGGGTAAGTTTTTTCCGAGAAGTTTTTATTCCGGCTTGGCCCTGCTCGCCCTCATAACCCTAACCGGCTGCGCCGTGGGCCCCAACTTTAAACCTCCGCAAACCAAGGTGCCGGAGGCCTATCACAGCCTCGACGCCGCCGGCCGGGACCTTGCCAGCCACACCACCCCCCAGCCGGTGACCCTGGTGGAATGGTGGCAGTCCTTCCATGACCCCATCCTCGATTCCCTGGTGAGCCTGGCCCTGGCCTCCAATCTGGATCTGAAGCAGGCCGAAGCCCGGGTGCGCCAGGCCCGGGCCGCCCGGGGCATAGCGGTGGGGGGACTTTTGCCCGACATCAACGCCTCGGCCCTCTACCAGCGCAGCAAAAGCTCCAGCGAAACGGTGAGCGCCGGGGGCGGCGTCTCCGTGGCCACCCTGGCCCCTTTCAAGGAATTATTCCAGGTGGGCCTGGATGCTGCCTGGGAACTGGACATTTTCGGGGGCACCCGGCGCTCGGTGGAAGCGGCCACCGCGGATCTCAAGGCCGCAGTGGAGGATCGCCGGGACGTTTTTGTTACCCTGGTGGGGGAGGTGGGCCTCAACTACCTCGATCTCAGAGGATTCCAACAACAGATTTTCATTGCCCGGAATAACCTGGAAGCCCAGAAAAAGACCGCCGCCATTACCCATAAACGCTTCGAAGCCGGTTTTGTCAGCCGTCTGGATGTGGCCAACGCCGATGCCCAGGTGGCCACCACCGAGTCCGTGATTCCGAGGCTGGAGTCCTCGGCCCAGGCCGCGGTGTACACTTTAGGGGTGCTTTTGGGCAAGGAGCCGGCGTTTTTGGCCAGGGAGTTGGCCACCCCCACCCCCATCCCGCCCACGCCGCCTCTGGTGCCGGTGGGGTTGCCCTCCGATCTTCTGAGGCGGCGCCCCGACATCCGCCGGGCCGAAGCCCAGCTCCATGCCGCCACCGCCCGCATCGGGGTGGCCGTGGCCGACCTTTTTCCCCGGTTCAACATTACCGGCAGCATGGGCTTTGCCGCCAACGACATCGCCAGGGTGGGGGCCCAGGGCAGCAGGTTTTGGTCCTTCAGCCCCTCGGTGACCTGGCCGGTCTTCGCCGGAGGCAAAATCCGCTGGAATATCGAACTGCAAAAGGCCCTGGAGGAGCAGTCCTTCCTGGCCTACCAACAGACGGTGCTCACCGCGCTCAAGGACGTGGAGACGGCCCTGGTGGCCTATGCCAAGGAGCAGGAGCACCAGCGCTCCCTGGCCCAGGCGGTGGCCAGCAACCGCCAGGCCGTGGACCTGTCCATGAAACTCTATGTGGCCGGCAAAACCGATTTCCTGAACGTGCTCAACGCCCAGCGGGCCCTGTTTCTCACCGAAGACGCCCTGACCCAGAGCACCCGCACCCTGGGCACCAACCTCATCGCCTTATACAAAGCCCTGGGCGGCGGCTGGGCAAAGGGCACCTGAGGCCAGGCTGCCAAATAATACGGTTTTCGGTTTGCAGTTTCCGGTTTTCGGTAAAAAAACAATAAAAATATCGCTCTGTTGGCCGTTTCATTTGTTTGATGGAATATTGGTATCAGGCGCCGGATTTGAAGCCAAACGAAGCTTGGCGGGCACGTGGACTCCCCAAGGGGAGCTTGGGAGCCGGAACATATGTGGATTAGGCGCCCTCGCCTGCTGTTTTACCGTGAAAACCCACCTGTAGGGGCGGGGTTACCCCGCCCCTACAAAAGATTTTCATTGCCGGGGGGCCTATTGTGGCCATGAAGGTTTCAGAACCGATAAAAATAATGCCAAAGGCGGGAGGCGCGGCGCTTTCCCGCCCTACAACCCTGTCATTCTGAACGGAGCGTTGCGGAATTAACAATTTGTTTTTATTAGGAGAATTAGAATTTCTTCGTAATCCTCCAAATGCCAACCTTGTGGCATAAAAGATGCATTAATAATTCGTAACGTGTATGAATCTTAACAAGGATTCCCCCCTTAACAACATTCATATACGTCTCCCGCACTACAATTTTACCACCTTTCTCCTTTCTTCCTGACCGGGTCCCCCAGCCCGGTCAGTTTTTTATTTGCCGTCCTGGTGGTTATTTCTCAACCTGGAAGTTTATTGAAAAGGATTATCGAAGCTCTTCCCCAAATGGGCCATTTTGTCGTACTGAACGAAATGAGGGATCTCAATATTCTGATACCAAGTCGCAATCTAAAGGCATTACATTGTAGGGGCGCACCCGCGTGTGCGCCCTTATTGGGGCGGACACATGGGTCAGCCCCTACAAGAAAATTGTTGTTTGATGCCGATTTGGGATGAAAATACCAGATGCTGCACGGCGCTCAGGATGACAATCTCACACTCCTTTTTTCCCCTCGAAAAATTTGCCGGTGCCCTCATAATCCTCAATAATTCAAGCCAAAATTTATTTTTTTCCGAGAAATTTTCTTAAGACACAAGAATGATCGGCAGGGCTGGATGGGAAAAAGCCTCGCCGGCGCCGGCGCCGGGGCGAGCTCAGCGGCGGGCGCTGGCC
>JBGSLA010000012.1:0-9410 GCA_041740935.1 Desulfobaccales bacterium
CGGCGGCGGGGCGGGGGGGCGCGGGTTCCCGGCCTTCACCGGCAACCTCAGGTTGAGCCTTTCCGGGGGTTGGGGGAGAGGGTTCAGCAAAGGCGCCCTTCTTGCAAATGATGGCGCAGTCCCCGCAATCCTTGCACAACACGCTGGGCCGCCGACGCAGCAGGGCAAAGCGGGCGATGAGCCCATAGAGGGCCCCCAGCGGGCAGACGGCCCGGCACCAGAAGCGGCGGTCCAGCCGTTCGGCGGCCACCACCAGGATAAACAGAGTCAGGGTCAAAAAGGGCAGCAGATAGACCAGGGGTTTGAAGGGCAGCACCGTGGCCTTGCACAATTGATAAATTGGTTCACTGATATAGGTATAGGGCTCCCCCAGGCGGTACAGGATGAGGCCGGCCTTTTCCACCCCATAGCCGAAGGCCGGGTAGAAGACGATGGCCAGGGTGCGGTACAGCAGGGACAGGGGGTCGAACAGGCCCACCAGGTTGAGGGAAAAGGGCGCGCCGGCCAGCAGGAAAAAAAACAGGTAATATTTCAAGCGGCGCCAGCGGTCAGCCGTCCCGGAGTCGGGGCGGGGCGCAAACAACAGGCGCCGACAGCCGTCCAGGGTGGTCCCCAGGGGGCAGATCCAGCCGCAGAAAAACCTTCCCAGGACAAGGGTCAGGCCCACAATCACCAGGGCCCAGAAGAGGCGCCACACCATCGGGTTCAGGGCCAACAGGTGGGCCGTCAGGATCAGGGGGTCGAAGCGGAAAAACAGGTCCACCGGCCAGGCCAGCTCATCCTGGCCGAGATATTCCGTCTTGAGAAACAGCAGGAGGAACAGCAGAAAAAAGACGATCTGGCTGGCGCGCCGCAAATTCAGCCAGGTGCGGCGGTTCTTGGCAGAGGTTTTGGTTTTCATGGGGTTTTCAATAGGTTTTTTCTGGTTCCCAAGCTCTCCCCGGGGAACCGGCCTGGGTGCAAAGCGCTGCTTGGCTCTGAATTTAGGGTGAATTATAAAGGCGGGCGCGGAGGCCCGCCCCACCGACTATTAGTCCCAAGGCGGGAGGCGCTGTGCTTTCCCGCCCGACGCGACTAAGCGACTTCCTCACCAACCTTAACCGGCGCCGGCAGGACGGCCTTCCAGCCAGTCCAGGCACGGGCAGGATGCCCGTGCTACCGGGATCCTGGGATCCCCTGCCCCTGACGCGAAAAACGGGACCACTGGCTTCCAGCCTGTGATTCACAGGCAAAAGCCTCATGCTCCCGGGACGGGCGGAAGGGGTAATAGAGGCGGAGACCCTGAGGTTCCCTAATCTTCCCCTCTGGTTAATCCACTCCCTCCTTGGGTTTGGGTCTCAGGAACTTTTAGCCGCTTTCAAACGAACTTAACCTTGGCCAGGTCCATCTCCCCCAGCCCCAGGGTCTGGGCCCGGACAATATAGCCGATGTCTTCGGGCTTGAGGCCGAACAGGGTGGTCCCCTGGGCGTCCAGGGCCACCGGGTCGGCGCTGGCGAACACCAGGTTTTTGACCTCGGCGTCGGCGGCGTTCCCCCCCGAGGGGCCGTTCCGGAGGAGGATGCGGGTGCAGTCCAGGACGTGCAGGTCGGGGCGCAGCACCAGGTTCATGTCCGCGATGTTCTGGTGCAGTCCCACGTGGCAGCGGCCCCGCCAGCCGCCGATGGCCCCCATCATGTTCTTCAGGCACAGGGTGAGGCGGGCTTCGCTGTGGTTTTTGGCCACCGGAATGTTGATGAAGCGGTCGGCTTCGAGGCAGTCTTTATAATAGAGCCATTCCTTCAGGGCCTTGGCCTTTTCGGCCTTGATCTTGACAAAGCGGCGCTCGTCCACAAACTCCACCTTGACCCGGAGGTCCTTGAGGCCCAGCACCGCGTCCTGGATGCCGCTGTTTTTGTAAGCCTTGCGGGCGTCGTGGCAGGTGTGGTCCAGGACTTTTACCTGTTTGGCCCCGGCCTCCAGGCACAGCTGCACCACCTGGCGCACCACGTCGGGGTGGGCGTTGGCCGCCATCTCGGGGGCGCGGTCCCAGGCCATGTTGGGCTTGACCACCACGGTTTCCCCGGCATTAACGAACTTCTTCATGCCCCCCAGTTTCTGGATGGCTTCTCCGGTTATCTGGTCCCATTTGGTCCCCTCGGCCTTGGCGATGAGGGGCTGGGGTTTGTCCTGGGGCGCCATGGCCCAAAGATCCTGGGGCATGACCAGCCAGCGCCCCGCGCCGGCCAGAAGCCCCAGCGCGGCCGCCTGCTTTAAAAATTCCCGTCGATCCATGGATCCTCCGCCGGCCGCCCCCTCACAGGTAGATGGCCGACTCAGTTGTTATACTTTATATTGACCACGGGCCGCCCGGTTTGCAAGTTTTTCTTGACAAAACCCCCGTGCTTCATTATTGACGTAAGAGTCATTTTTTTGACCGAGAAGTCAATGACCCGCTCCCGCACCACGAAAAAAGAGGTAGTGGCGGCCTTCCGCACCGGCGAGATTTTGGCCGCGGCCCATCGTTTGATGGGCGACAAAGGGGTGGACGCCCTCACCATGGACGAGATCGCCCAGGCCGCCGGGGTGGCCAAGGGCACCATTTATCTGTATTTTCAAAGCAAAGATGAGCTGATCCAAGCCATGTTGTCCCAGGTGGGGGAGGCCCTGGCCCGGGAGGTGGAAGCCGTAATGGCCAAGCCGTTGTCCCCGCCGGAAAAACTCAAGCTCCTGGCCACCCTGTTTTTGCACAATGTGGAGAAGGAGCACGTCCTGTTCCCCCTTTACCTCAGGGAGCTGGTGAGGTATAAAACGGGGCGGGAAACCAGCCTCACTCCGAAGCTGAGAGAGTTGGAGGACCGCATCATGGGTCAGCTGACCAGCCTGTTCGCCGAGGGCATGGCTGAAGCGCGGTTCATCCAGGCCGAGCCCCGCCTGCTGGCTTTTCTGCTCAAGGGCATAATCAGAGCCGTAGGGTATTTTCAGATGACCGGGGGCGGCGACCGGGCGGTGCAGGAGGCCTTGCCCACGGTCCTGCGCCTCCTGTTTTCTGGAATCGTGCTGCCGTCGCCCACGGACAAGGATACGGTCTCCCCATGAGTAAACCGGGCTTTTCTCGTCTGCTGCTGGTCCTGCTGCTGTTTATGGGGTGGACCGCGGCTCCCCTGGGCGGGACGGAGGCGCCCCGTTCCCTGAACCTCAAAGAGGCCCTGGGCCTGGCCTGGAAGGCCAATCCCCAGCTTCAGGTCAGCCGCCTGGAGGAACTCATCGCCGGACAGGAAGTGGTGCGGGCCCGCTCGGGCTATCTGCCCAAGGTGAAAAGCGAAGTCAACCAGACCATGTACGACCTGGCCACCAATCTCAGGGTGCAGGGTGGCGTGGGATCCGGCGTCTCCTTTCCCATTACCAATAACAATTATTGGACCTCGCAGGTGACTGTGGATCAAACGGTGTTTGATTTTTGGGCCACGTCCTCCCGGTATCAGGCCGCCATCCTGGGTCAGGGCGCCACCCGTCTCGACACCCTGCAGGTGCGGGACAATATTTTTCTGCTGGTGTGCCAGGGATATTTCAAAGTGCTCCGGGGGGAAAAACTGGTGGAGGTGGCCCGCCAGGAAGTGGCGCAGCTCTCCGATCAACACCGGGATGCCCGCAATCTCTACGAGTTCGGCCTCACCACCTACAACGATGTGCTCCAGGCCGAGGTGGGCCTGGCGGACGCCCGGCAGCGCCTGATCACCGCCCAAAATGACGTGATCAATGCCAAATCCGCGCTGAACAAGTTGATCGGCCTGCCCATTCCCACGCCCCTGGCCCTGGCCGAGGAAAAGGACCTGGCCGCGCCCCCCCTGAACCAGGCTGCCGCCGCAGAACTGGCGGCCCAGCAGCGCAGCGATCTCAAGGCCGCGGCCGGCCGCATCAACCAGGGGGAAAAAACCGTCACCCAGACCAGGGCCAAACATTTTCCCCATTTTTACGCCCAGGCCGGACATTTCTGGCAGCAGAACAACGCCTGGGTGGACGATTCCCAGTGGTTCGCCATCTTCGGGTTGCGCTGGAGCCTGTTTACCGGGCTGGACACCCGGGCCCAGGTGCGCCAGGCCCGGGAACGGGTTGAGCAGCTGAAGGTGAAGCGCCAGGATTTGGGGGAACAGGTGCACCTGGAGGTGCAAACCGCGTCCCTGGCCGTGCAGGAGACCGGGGAGCGCATCCGGGTCACGGAAAAGTCCGTGGCCCAGGGGGAAGAGAATCTGCGCCTGAATCAGGAGCGCTATCGGGAGCAGGTGGGCACCGCCACCGAGGTGGTGGACGCGGTCACCCTGCTCACCAAAGCCCGGGTGAACTTTTTCAACGCCCGCTACGACCACCAGTTGGCCAAAGCCCAATTTCTGTGGGCCGTGGGGGCCATCAACGACCTTTTACCCCAGGGGGACTCCCGGCATGCTCCGTAAGCCGCTGGTGCGCCTCGGCCTGATTCTGCTGGTGCTGATCGCCATCGGCGCCGGCCTGGGCTACTGGTACTATCTGTCCATCTTTGTGTCCACCGACGACGCCTATGTGTCGGGCTATGTGGGGATGGTCTCCGCCCAGGTGCCCGGCCGGGTGGCCCAGGTGCTGGTGAACAATAACGATTACGTGGAAAAGGGGCAGACCCTGCTTACCCTGGAACCCCAGGATTTTCAGGTGGCGGCGGCCCAGGCGGAGGCCGCGCTGAACCGGCTGCGGCAGGACCTGGCCAGCCAGTATGTCAAGGTGGCCAAGGCCCGGGCCGAGGTGGCCGAGGCGCAAGCCGTCCTGAACCAGGCCATCACCGACCAGAACCGCTACCGCAATCTCTATGAGCGCCGCACCGTGCCCAAACAAACCCTGGATCAGACCAACACCCGCTACAAGGTGGCCAGGGCCACGGTGGACCAGGCCCGGCAGGAAGAGCGCCAGGCCCTGGCGGCCATCGGCGGCTCCACCGCCATTCCCCTGGACCAGCAGCCGGCCATCAAGGAGGCCCAGGCCCGCCTGGAACAGGCCCGCCTCAATCTGGGCTACACCAGGATAACCGCCCATTTCAGCGGCTACGTCACCAAACGGCAGGTGAAGGTGGGCAACTGGGTGCAGCCCGGCCAGCCCCTCATGGCCCTGGTCCCTCTGGATATTAAGGAACTGTGGGTCGAAGCCAACTTTAAGGAGACCCAGCTCACCAACGTGCATATCGGCCAACCCGCCGAAATCCGGATGGACGCCTATCCCAAGACCACCTTCAAAGGGGTCGTGAACTCCATCATGGCCGGCACCGGCGCCGCCTTTTCCCTGCTGCCCCCGGAAAACGCTACGGGCAACTGGGTGAAGGTGGTGCAGCGGGTGCCGGTGCGCATCGAGCTTCTGCCGCCTTTTCCGGAGAACCAGCCCCTGCGCCTGGGCATGTCCACCACCGTCACCATCGACACCCGGGAGCGCTCGGGGCCGAGGCTCTTGGGGAAAGGCGCCACCGGGCCGGAGAAGGGCGGGAATGAGAGATCAACGCCGCCGGTTTCCCCCTTCCGGCCCCCTGCTTCCACCCGGTAACCGCGCCTGCACCCGGACAGTCGATGAACGCCAACCTGACCGCCGACCCGCCCCTGGTGAACAAATGGCTCATCACCATCGCGGTGATGGCCGGCACCTTCATGGAAATCATCGACACCACGGTGGTGAACGTGGCCCTGCCCCATATTGCGGGCAGCCTGTCCGCCGGGGTGGACGAGGCCACCTGGGTGCTGACCTCCTACCTGGTGAGCAACGCCATCGTGCTGCCCATCACCGGCTGGCTGTCGGCCCTGTTCGGCCGCAAGCGCTTCCTGATGATCTGTCTGGTGCTGTTCACCGTGTCTTCCATGCTGTGCGGCTCGGCGCCGAATCTGGGCAGCCTCATTGTCTTTCGCATCTTCCAGGGCGTGGGCGGGGGCGCGCTGCAGCCCATTTCCCAGGCCATTTTGCTGGAGAGCTTCCCGGTGCGGGAACGGGGCATGGCCATGGCCATCTGGGGCATCGGGGTGGTCTTCGCCCCCATCATCGGGCCGTTATTGGGGGGCTGGATCACCGACAACCTGAGCTGGCGCTGGGCCTTTTACATCAACTTGCCCGTGGGCATCCTGTCCCTGGTCATGACCGCGCTGTTTATTTTCGATCCGAAATACATCAAAGAGCAGAAGGCCGGCAGCATCGACTACGTGGGCCTGGCCTTTCTGGTGGTGGGCCTGGGCTGCCTGCAGGTGGTCCTGGATAAGGGGGAGCGGGAGGACTGGTTTTCTTCGGCCTTTATCGTGCGGCTGACCATTCTGGCCATCACTTCTCTGGCCCTGCTGATTTATTGGGAACTGAAAACCAAGCACCCGGTGGTGGACCTGCGCCTCTTCAAGGAACGCAATTATGCCGCCGGGGTGACCATCATGTTCTTTTTCGGTTTTGTGCTCTACGGCAGCATCATGCTGCTGCCCCTGTACCTCCAGACCCTGATGGGCTATGACGCCACCCTGGCGGGCTGGGCCCTGGCCTACGGCGGCGTGGGGTCGCTGATGATTTTGCCCATTGTGGGACGCCTGACCCAGGTGATGGACGGCCGCTGGCTGGTGGGCGCCGGTTTGTTCATCAACATGGTGGCCGTCTATCTCATGAGCAATTACAATACCCAGATCGACTTTTTCACCGCCTGGTGGCCCCGGTTCATCCAGGGCTTCGGCCTGGGGACCACCTTCGTCGCCCTCACCACCCTCACCATGTCCCGCATCAGCCAGGAAAATATGGGCAACGCCACCGGCATTTTCAACCTGATGCGCAATCTCGGGGGCAGCTTCGGGATTGCCACCGCGGCCACTCTGTTGTCCCGCCGGGCCCAGTTTCACCAGAGCCACCTGGTGGAGCGCCTGACACCCCTGGATCTGCCCTTCCAAAACTGGCAGCACCGCATCGGCGAGGCCCTGCCGGGGGTGCCGCCCGATTGGCAATATTGGCAATATAAAGAGCCCTGGGCCGGACTGTACCTGGAAGTGCAGCGCCAGGCGCAGATGCTGGCCTTCTGCGACGACTACTGGTTTTTCACCCTGCTCTTTCTGGCCCTCCTGCCCCTGGTTCTCCTTATGCGCCGGGCCCCCGAGGGGGCGCCGGGGGCGGCCCCGGGGCATTAAATCCCGCGCATGTTAGAAAAGCTGCCTTCGGTTTTCCGCAACCCGCGCACCTTCCACGGCGTGCTCCTGGGTCTGGCCCTGATTTTCCTGGTGTGGATGCTCCACCACGTGGGCTGGGACACCATCTGGGGGCATCTCCAGGGTCTGGGCTGGTGGTGGCCGGCGCTTTTGCTCCCCTATGGCCTGGTCACCTTTCTTGAGGCCTGCTCCTGGGGCTATCTGATTCTGACTCCCGCGCCCCGCCTGAACCTGCCCCTGCTCTTCCGGCTGCGCCTGGGGGGGGAGGCCTTAAACACCCTGACGCCCACCGCCGGCCTGGGGGGCGAGCCCTTCAAGGCCACCCGCCTGACGGCCGCCGGGGTCCCCTGGGAGGAAGCCACCGCCTCGGTGGTCATCCACAAAGGCGTCACCGTCCTGAGCCTGGTCCTGTATATTCTCCTGGGGCTGGCCCTGGCGCCGTTCCTGCTGCCGCCGGCCGGCTCCCTGGTGTGGCTCCTGAGCCTCGGGGCCCTGGTGTTGGCGGCCCTGGCCCTGTTGTTCATTTTTTTGCAGGGGCGGGGGCCCTGCCTCCTGGGCCTGCGGTTCCTGGAACGGCTGGGCTTATGCCCCCGGAAATTAAAGGAAAAGGAAGGCGAGCTTTCGACCCTGGACGCCCAGATGGCCGCGTTTTACCGGGAGCATCCCTACCGGGGGTTGGTATCCCTGGCCTTCTTTTTCCTGGCCTGGCTGATGCACTCCCTGGAGGCCTACCTGATCTTCTGGCTCCTGGGGCACCCCATCAGTTGGGGCCTGGCGGTCTGCCTGGACGCCCTGGCCATGCTGTTCACGGCCATGGGGTTTTTCATCCCGGGGTCCCTCGGGGTGCAGGACGGCGGCAATGTTTTGCTGACCCTGGGATTTCACCTGGGGGCCACCCTCGGGGCCGCGTTCAGCATCCTAAGGAGGCTTCGGGAAGCGTTCTGGATGGGCCTGGGGCTTCTGCTGGCGGCAAGGGAGAAGTGAGGCGGGGTGGGGGGGGATGGCCAAATGCGGAGGCGAATCACGGTGGCCCAGGCGTTCCAGCCTGGGCAAACGCAGGCTAAACCATCATGGCCGTATTGGCCGCCCCCGAGGATGAAAAATGTGGAATAGCCGCCCCCGGCTGTTCTTTAAAAGGGCAGGCGAGGGCGCCTGCTCTACATTTTTAGGGGATTTTCAGGATAACCTCTGCGGCTCTTTTTGATTAAAGGCTCCCACCCCGGTTGCTCATGAGCCTTCGGCTTTCTTAAAAAACCAAGAAAAATTCGGTAGGGCGGGCCTCCGTGCCCGCCGGAACGCTGGCGGCCAGGGACGGCCGCCCCACCGGAATACAGCTCTTAGAAGAACTTTTCCAAGCAGGGACTTTCCCAAGCACCCCATCGTTCTTGTCAATACCCGCCATCGCGGTCAATTGGCCCGGAAAAACGGCAGGACCCGGGGCTTGCGGGCATCGGGCGCGGCCCGCACCAGCCGGGGCGAGGGGCCGTCCGCCATCACCCCCACCAGTTGCCGGCAGACCGGGCAGGAAAATTCGAACCTGTTGATGAGGACTATTTCCGAGGAACAAAAAGGGCACTTAACCATGGTCCTTACCTCCGGAAGCTGAAATGGTGGGAAAGGTTATGGGGGCTGCCTGGCGTGGGGCCGCGGCACCCCCCCATCTTTCCCCCCCCAGCCCGCCTTTCCACCTTGGGCTAGCGCCGTATCCGGCCCCGGTAGTCGTGCTCATGGTGATGCAGGGCCTCCCAGATGCCCTGGTGCTCCACTTCGTGATCCAGGCGGTCCACAAAGCGGGCCTCATTATCTTTATGATGATGTTCGCAGTTGGTCCTGAGGTTATCCATCTTGCCCTCCAGGCGGGAGAGCTTGCTCCACAACAGCACGCCGTAGACTCCGGCCCCCAGCCCCGCCAGAAAGACCAGGGCCAGGGCCGCCGGAATAAGGGGAATGGTCATGGGGGTAATCCACCTCTATACCCAGGGGAGACATCCGGGCAAGTCCGGCGATCGCTCCCGGGTTATTTCATAATGAGAGCCTAAAGCAAGTTCTCATTGACCTGAAAGCACCGAAACGCCCAACTTATCTATTTTACCGAAAACCCAAAACCCAGAACCCGAAACCCGGAACCCTCTCACTCCTCCCAGCCCGTGATGCGCACCAGTTGGCTGGTGGTGTTGTTGTTGTCCAGGTAAAGCCGGTGTCCGGGGGCCGCTCCACAGTCGAAGGCCAGCGCCCCCCGCACCCCGTGCAGGGCCGCG
>JBGSLA010000013.1:0-20017 GCA_041740935.1 Desulfobaccales bacterium
GGCTCCCGCGGCGGAGGCCCCCAAACCGGCAGCCCCGGCCGCGGAGGCTCCGAAAGCCCCGGCGGCGCCCAAAGCCGCGGCTCCCGCCACAGGAACTATGAGCAAACTGCAACAGGCCATTGCCCAAACCCCCCAGGGCACCGGCAAAGGGGAAATCAATCCTGACGCCCCCAAGGGCTTCCTGGGCATCCCCGGCGGTCCCACCCCTTTCTGGTTCTACGGCATTCTCTGGGGCGTTTGGGTGGGCTGGATTTTCTCCACCGTGGGGGCCTTCGGCGGCATCATGGCCGGCGTGGGTCACATCAGCGTCTTCGGTCTGGGTGATTACGCCGCCACTTTCCGGCAAACCAATCCGACGCTAAACAAGCTGATCACCGACTCCATCCGCACCTCCAACCAGTATCTGGTGGGTCTGTCGGCCTTGATGTCCTCGATCACCTACTGGCGCATGGGTCGTCTGGTCTTGCCCCTGGGGGTTGCCCTGGCCATCGGCGGCATTGCCGGCGCCTACCTCATCCCGGTGCTCACCGCCGGCAAGATCAGCCTGAAGGCCTACGTCGGTTATTTCGGGCTGGTTGTCCTGGTGATTGGCTGCTTCCTCTTTTATGACACCACCGGCGCAGGACAGGCCAAGAAAAAGAAGGCCAAGCAGGCCGCTCAGGCCTTTCAGGAAGCGGTGAAAAAGGGCGGCGATATGGCGGCCCAGGGTGTGAGAGTCATGTCCTGGGGTCTCACCCGCATCAACTTTTCCTTCTTTGGGGTGGAATTCAGCTTCAACCCCATCTGGCCGGTGCTGGGCGGCTTTTTCATCGCGGCCCTGTCGGCCTTCATCGGAGTGGGGGGCGGCTTCCTTTACGTCCCCTTTCTGACCTCCGTTACTAATCTCCCCATGTACGTGGTGGCGGGCACCTCGGCCCTGGCGGTGTTCGTCAGCATGATCACCTCCATTTTCACCTTCATGTTCGTCGCGGGCACGCCCATTGACTTCATGTTCATCGGCGCCGAACTGGTGGGCATCGCCATCGGCTCCATTGTCGGGCCTTACACCTCAAAATATATTCCTGACATCTGGTTGAAACGGCTTTTTGTGGTCTTAGCCATTTATGTCGGGTTAAAGTATGTCTTACGGGGATTTTTCGGCATCAATATCTAATCAACAGCACACCCGGGGGGCCGTTTTTTTCCGGCCCCCCCGGTGTCAGCCCCGCCTGGGGACCTTGGCAGCCCATGCAGCCACTCATGCAGTTCGTTGATCAATACCTGATCGTGCTTTACCGCCTGACCGGCCACGTTTGGGTGGACTTTGTGCTGGGCACCTTCCTCCTGGCCTTCCTCTGCCTGGTTCTCGGGGAGACTACCATCTTCCTGATTTTCCTGCTCAGCCGCCGGCGCATCCTGGAAAAAACCTCGGAGGCCGAGAAATATCATGACCTGTCCATAGAGGCCCTGAAGGCCGGAGACAAAGAGGCCTACCTGGCCGCCAACCAGCTGGCCAACGAGGCCTTTGGCCATTCCTTTTTTCAGCAGGCGGCCCTGTCCGCGGCCTTCCTGTGGCCGGTGTGCTTCGCCCTGGGCTGGATGCAATTCCGCTTCCTGGAGGTGGTGTTCCCCATCCCCGGCACCGGGTGGTCCATGGGCTTCATCGGGCCCTTCATCATCATCTACATAGCCGCCTACTTCCTCTTCAAGCGGCTGAAAAAAGGGCTGGGGCTTTCCGGCCGGATACGGGCCCTGGCGGGCGGCGGATCACCCCCGCCGTCCGCCGGACCTGGCCCCTCCAACCTGCCACCCCCGATGCCAACTTCAATCAAAAAATAATACGGAGGATTTTCGAGATGTCTCGGAAAATTGGAATTTGCTTGCTCTTAGGTCTTTTTTGCCTGTCATTGGCCACCTTGTCCTTTGCCCAGTCCCAGGCCCCGGCCCCGGCGGCGCCGGCCGCCGCTCCGGAGAAGAAAGCTCCGGAAGCCGCGGCTCCGGAGAAAAAAGCGCCTGAAACCCCGGCCGCCGAGAAAAAACCGGGCCTCCCCGAAGACCCCAAAAAGCACACCTCCTTAGGGCTCTATGTCAGCGCCAAAGAGGCCTACGACATGTGGCAGAAAGATAAAGACAAGGTCAAGGTCTTGGATTGCCGCACCCCGGAGGAGTATGCCTTTGTGGGGCACGCCCCCATGGGGGTGAACATCCCCAGCAAGTTCATGACCTATCGTTGGGATGACAAGAAAAAAGATTTTGTCATGAAGGACAATCCCAAATTTGTCCAACAGGTCAAAAAGGTCTTCAAGCCCACGGACACCATCCTGGTGATGTGCCGCTCGGGCCACCGCAGCGCCGCGTCGGTGGAAAAGCTGGCCAAGGCCGGGTTTAAAAATGTTTATAACATCCATGACGGCTTTGAGGGCGATAAGGTCAAAGACAAAAACGACCCCAATGTCGGCAAACGGGCCAAAAACGGCTGGAAAAATTCCGGGGTGCCCTGGACCTATGATCTGAATCTGGATCTGATGTATTTGCCCGAAGGCAAACCCAAAGAGAAAAAATAGCGGGATGCCCCGGGGCCTTGGGGCCCCGGGCTTGCTTCACCCGCAAGCCGATGTATCTCCTGCAAACCTTTGCTATAATCAATTGAACAGGACGTAAGAAAGGTATCCAATTATGCCAACGAATGTCTGGAGCATTTGCTTCATGTGCACTGTGCGGTGCCCCATTCAGGTGCTGGTGGAAAACGACGACGTGGTCTGGCTCCAGGGCAATCCCCACGCCGGGGGCATTGAAGGCGCCCTGTGCGCCAAAGGCACTGCCGGCCTGGCCCTCCTCCATGACCACGAACGGCCCCAGCATCCCATGATCCGCACCGGCGCCCGGGGCGAGGGCAAATGGCGCAAAGCCAGTTGGGACGAGGCCCTGGATTATGTAGCGGAAAAACTCAAGCCTATTATCCAGGAGCACGGGGGGCACAGTCTGCTGTTCGGCGAGCGCACCAACCTCAATACCCATATCAGTAAGAGCTTCACCAAAGCCCTTAACTGCCCCAACCACTTCACCCATGACGCCCTGTGCAAGGGTTCGGTGAACACCGCGTTCCGCAGTCTCATCGGTTACACCGACGGGCAGATGGCCATTGATTACGCCAACACACGGCACATCATCATGTATGGCCGTAATATTTTCGAATCTCTGGAGATCGCCCCCATCAACAACCTCCTTAAAGCGATGGACAAGGGCGCCAAGCTCACCTATATCGATCCGCGGGTAACCATCACCGCGTCCAAGGCCAACCGCTACTGGATGATCCGGCCGGGCACCGACCTGGCCTTGAATTACGCCCTGATGCACACCATCATTAAAGAGAAGCTGTACGATGAGGATTACGTACGCCGCTGGGTGCACGGCTTCAATGAGCTGATGGCCTTTGTGGAACCCTACACCCCGGAGTGGGCCGAGAAAGAAACGGGCATTCCGGCTGGGGAAATCGTGGCCCTGGCCCGGGAAGCGGCCGAGGTCAAGCCCGCGGTGGTGTTTCATTACGGCTATCGGGGTGCGCATCACCCCAATGAGATTTATCTCCGGCGCTCCATCATCATGTTGAACGCCCTGATGGGCAGCATCGAGTCCCCCGGGGGCCTGGTCATTCGCAAGGGGGCCAAGGATGCGGGGCGGGGCAACATCAGCCGTTATGACACCGCCCAGGAATTCCCTAAAATCACCGCCCCCCGGTTCGACGGTTCGGGGCATGAAGCCTTCCCGGTCACGGACAGCAGCCACGGCAATCCCCAGAGGCTGGCCCACGCCATCATGAACGAGGACCCCTATCCCATCAAGGCCCTGTTCGCCAACCGCTTTGAGCCGCTGCAGTCCATCCCGGACAGTGGGGCGGTACGCCAGGCCCTGGATAAGCTGGACCTCATCGTGGCCATTGACGTCAACTTCAGTGAAATCGCCTGGTACGCCGACGTCATCCTGCCCGAATCCACCTACCTGGAGCGGGCCGATTCTCTCATGGTGGTGCAGGGGGCCAGACCCCAGCTCCGCATCCGCCGGCAGGCCGTGTCTCCCCGCTATGACACCAAACCGGCCTGGCAGATTCTTAAGGAACTGGCCAACCGGCTGGACGTGGGTCAATCTCTCCCCTATGAAACCATTGAGGATATCTGGAATTTCCAGCTCAAAGACATCAAGGATGTGAAGCCCGAAGACTTCGATGCCAAGGGGTTTGTGGCTCTTACCGATAAGGCCCTGTTCTTTGAGCGCCAAGATGGCCTGCCCTTTAAGACCCCCTCGGGAAAGATCGAATTTGTCAGCTCCTTGTTGGAAAAAGCCGGCTTTCCCTCTTTGCCGCCTTACACTCCGGTCCCCACACCGACGGAGGGCAGCTTCCGCCTCATGGTGGGCCGCTGCGCGGTGCACACCCATTGTTCTACCCAGAACAACAGCCTGCTCAATGAGCTGGTGCCGGAAAACCAATTGTGGATAAACACCAAAGCCGCGGCCAAGCTGGGCATCAAAGACGGGCAATTTGTGCAGCTGGTCTCCAATCCCCTGAAGACCAACGGCAAAATCAAAGCCAAGGTAACGGAATTCATCCATCCTGAGGCGGTTTTCATGCTGCATGGCTTCGGCAAGACCGTGCCGGCCCAGACCCGCTGTTACCAAAAGGGCGCCAGCGACGCTCTCCTGCAGGAAAATATCTCTGACCATATCGGTGGCAGCCCTGCCCTGGATGAAACCCTGGTGCAGGTCCAGCCGTAATTATGAGGACAATCCATGAGCAAATATTATCTTCTCCAGGACCAGAAAAAATGCATCGGTTGTCTGAGCTGCGAAGCGCATTGCAAGAGCAATAAAGGACTGCCCTTCGGGCCCCGCCTGGGACAGATTATGTCAGTAGGTCCCAAGATGGTGGCCGGACTGCCCCGGCAGGCCTTTATTTTCATGCCCTGCTTCCATTGCGAGGATCCCTGGTGCGTGGCCGCCTGCCCCACCCATGCCATGCGCAAGCGTCCGGAAGACGGCATTGTTTACGTGGAGCCGGCCCTGTGCGTGGGCTGCAAGAGCTGCATCATGGCCTGCCCCTGGGGCGCGCCCCAATGGAACCCGGAAACCGGCAAGGTGGTCAAGTGCGATTACTGCATGGACCGGGTTGACCAGGGCCTGCCGCCGGCCTGCGTGGCCAAATGCGTCACCCATTGCTTGAACTTCGGCCGGGTGGAAGAAATGGACCTGACCAAACGGGAACGCTTTGCCAAAACGGTGGCCTTTGAACTGGATACGGTCGTCAGTGGCCGATAACTGCAAAAAAACAGATGGTGGGGCCGGGAGTCCGGCTCCACCTCCCCTGGTTGTATTCCTTTTCTACTTGAAACCCTGCAAGACGGAGAACCATGATGAATAACGGGCCATTGCTCCGCGTCAATATTTGCACCTTTCCGAGGAAAAGACTCAAGGAAGCCAAGGCCGTCCAGGCAGCCTTTCTGGAGGCCATGAAAGAGCGCCACCTGGATGAGCTCGGGCCTCTGGAAGTCCACCTGGTGGGCTGGCGGGGCATCGAGGGCCGGGATGTGGTGGTGGAGGTACGGGACGCCAGCGGTCCTCACCTGTATGAGTTGGTCACCCCGGACATGGCAGCCCGTATCATCCAGAGCCATATCGACGAAAAACGCCCGGTGCAGCGCTGGCTGGTGGGCAAGGATTTTCGTGATTTCGTCGAGCCCCAGAAGCGCTACATCTCTGAACTGGTGGGGCAGATCGACCCCTTGTCCTGGGAGGAATACCAGGATTATGATGGCTACAAAGGCCTGCAAACCTTTTTGAGCCAGGGTTTTGATTCTTTCCTCCAGAAAGTCGTGGCCGCGGGTTTCTGTGAATTCACCCGCACCACCATCTCCCCCTTGGGGAAACGCTGGTGTGAATTGCGGGTGGAAAAGGAGCAACCCATCCTGGTGGTCAACGCCGCTCCCCCCATCGCTCAAGCCAGCAGCGAGGCCTATTTACTGGAGGGCTGCCCCCATCAGGTGTTGGAGGGGGTCCTCTTGGCCGCCAAAACCCTGAAGGCCCAGGCTGCCATCATTTATCTGGCCGAAGACGACGAGTTCGCCCGGGAGAGGCTGGAACAGGCCATGCAGGCCTGTGTTACAGCTCCCATCTGGCCCCGCAAGGAGCCTCTGATTCCCCTCAAGGTGGTGGCCGGCCACGGCCGCTACATGATGGAGGACGAGGACCTGCTCATCCGGGGCTTGGGCGGACTTTTGCCCCGGAGCTTTTGGGATAATTATCCCCAAAGGATTTTTCTCATCCACAGCCTGATGACCATTGCCTCCCTGCCCTTCATTGCCCAGACGCCGGTGGCCTGGTTCCGCAAACTGGGGGTGGAGTGCGCCCCTGGCACCATGATTTTCCGCCTTATGGGGTCGGTGGAGCGCCCCGGCTTCGTGGAAGTGCCCCTGTCCGCGACCCTGCACGACATTATCCACAGCGAAGGGGGCGGGTTCCGCTTCGGCCGCACTCCCAAGGCTGTCCAGGTCGGCGGTCCCCTGGGAGGTATTTTCCCCCTGTCGCTCCTGAATATGAATCTGGCCCATGACACCCTCAAGGAAATGGGGGCCACCCTGTCGGTGGGCAACATTCACGTCTTGGATGAACGCGATTGTCTGGTCTCCCTGGTGCGGGAACAGTTGGAATTTATTATCGATCAGCCGGGAGGACAGTGTCCCACCTGCCTTGAGGCCCTGTTGCAGATCCGGGACCTGTTGGACAAAGTCTCCGAGGGCTTAGGCGGAGAGGCCATTTTAAAAGAATTAACCAACCGGGCCCAGGCCTTGAAGATGAAAGGCTCCTGTCAGCTCAGCCGGCACGCCGTCAACCCTTTGCTGTCAGCTCTCCATTACTTTTCGGAAGAATTCCGCCTGCATATCGAAAACAAACATTGTCCGGCCAAATCCTGTCCCAAGCTGCTTTTGGCCCCCTGCCATCAGGCCTGTCCCACCGGCATTGACATTCCCAGCTTCATTGCCTTGATTGCCCAGGGTAACTTCCAGGAAGCCTGGGAGGTCATGCGGGAGGACAATCCCTTCCCCTGGGTGTGCGGCCTGGTTTGCCCCCATCCCTGTGAACGGGTCTGCGTCCGGGCCACCCTGGATGAACCCATTAATATCCGCTATCTTAAAGCCTTTGCCTCAGAGTGGGTCTCCAAGCACGGGAAATTCTTCCCGCCCCAGCCGGCGCCGGCCAACGGCCACAAGGTGGCGGTCATCGGCTCCGGTCCGGCCGGGTTGTCCTGCGCCTATTTTTTGGCTCTGCGGGGCTATGAAGTGACGGTTTTTGAGGCGCAAAAAAAGGCGGGCGGCTTACTGGTGGCGGCCATTCCCGATTACCGGCTGGCCCGGGAGGTGGTGAGCAAGGAAATCCGGCTCATCAAATCCCTGGGAGTAGAAATTATAACCGGCACCACGGTGGGACAGGACGTGACCCTGGAGGAGTTGCGGGCTCAGGGCTATGAGGCCTTTTTCCTGGGCATCGGCGCACACCTGGGCTATAAGCTGAAAATCGAAGGGGAAGCCGATTTCCCCCAAGTCCTTGACGTTATTTCCTTCCTGCGGGACATTTATCTGGGGAAAAAGGAAAAGCCCGCCGACAAAGTCCTCATCATCGGCGGCGGCAACGCCGCCATGGACGCCGCCCGCACCTGTGTCCGCCTGGGCTGCCAGGAGGTGTCGGTTTCCTATCGCCGCACCCGGGCGGAAATGCCGGCCCACCCCGAGGAAGTGGAACAGGCCCTGGAAGAAGGGGTGCAGATCCATTATCTCACGGTGCCCATCAAAATCGCCGGCGACAACGGCGAGGTGAGTCACGTGGAATGTCTCCGGGCCGAATTGGGCCGACCTGACGCCAGTGGCCGGCGCCGTCCCATCCCCGTTTCGGAGAGCAACTTTAACATTGAAGCCGGCGCGGTCATCACCGCCATCGGCCAGCAGCCGGATTTCTGTCCTTTCCCGGAACCGCCGGTGCAAACCACCCCGTGGTGCACCATTGTCACCCAACCGGGCAGTTCCTGCACTTCGGTGAAGGATATTTTCGCAGGGGGCGACGGCGTCACCGGCCCGGCCACGGTGGTGGAGGCCATCGCCGCCGGCAAGCAGTCCGCCGCGGAAATCGACCACTTCCTCACCGGGGCCACCACCCCGGCCCTGGTCATGAGCCCCCAAAAGCGCCGCAAGGTACCCTTTCAGATTATCCCGGCCCCGGCGAAAACCGCCAATCACCGCACGCCCATTCCCATGTTGGACGTGGAACTGCGCAAAACCAACTTCTCGCCGGTGGAGTTGGGCTATTCCGACGCCCAGGCCCAAAAAGAGGCCAGCCGCTGCCTCCGCTGCGATATTTGCATCCGCTGCGGCACCTGCGAAGTCACCTGCCACCGCATGCGGGTGCACGCCCTGAAATTTACCCAGATCACCACCACCGAACGGGTCCTGACTGACTATCCGTTGGCGGCCAAAAGCTGCATCGCCTGCGGCGCCTGCGCCCTGGCCTGCCCCACTCAGGCCATCTCCTACGTCGAGGGTCCCGATTATCGGGAGGTGCAGCTGTGCGGCACCGTGCTCAACCACCTGGAAGAGCCCCGCTGCGCCGGCTGTGGGGAGCCTTTGCCTCCGGACCGTTTCCTTGAATATGTGACCAAACGCAGTGACGAATCCACCGGTAAACCAGTGCTGCGCAAGCTTTGCCCCAAGTGCGCCCGGGAACAGCGGGCCGCCAGGATGGTGAATCTTTGGTAAGACCTCGAACCCTTTGAAAAGTCGGGATGGGAGAAAGGATCACCTGCTGCCTCGGTGATCCTTTCTCCCAACCGGTTCGTTTCCCGGCTGTGCGTCAACCTCCCCCTCACCAGGACATCCCCCCTCGCCTCCCCAAGCCTCGGAAAACGCCTGTTGCCCGCCGCTGAACATCTTTTAGGGGGGAGGCCTGCGGGCGCTGCCGCCCTGTTTCGGTGAGCCCCCCGCCCCATCTCTATCCCCTGCCAGCCGACCCTAAAAAACCGGGCCGACGGTCTTATTGATCATACGAGTAAGTGCGCTGGAAGGTCTGCCCTCCGGGGTGATTTTGCCAGCCGGGGTTCGGGGACTGGTGAGCCCCATCGGAATGCTGCGGTCCCCAGGACGGCTGCTGCCCGCCATACTGGCGTTGGGGATGTCCCCAGGACCCCTGCCCCTGCTGGTGGTGAGACCGAGCCCAGGGAGCCTGCCTCTGGCCCCAGCCCTGGCGATAATTCTGCTGTCCCCACTGAGGCGGCCGATGCTGGCCATTGTGGTTAAATTGCTGATGTCCCCACCGAGGCGGTTGGTGATGACGGTTTTGGTTAAAATTCTGATGGCCCCATTGGGCCGGCCGGTGTTGGCGGTTATGGTTAAAATTTTGGTGACCCCATTTCATGGGCCCGGGCTGCCCGTGGTGCCGGGAAAAATTCTGACCCGAACCCCCGCCCCGGTGCCCATCTTGCGCCTGGACCGCAGGCGCCAGCAGAAAAATGGCGGCGAGTCCAAAGCAGACGATTGATCTTTTCATGGCTCTCCTCCTCGTGGTGATTTCTTGCTTATCTATCTGGTCAGACGGGAGAGAGGGGAAAGTGTTAAGCGGCTCCGCTTTTTTTGGGAAATGATCGGCGCGCAGGGGTATTCGGATTTTTGATGATTATTTTAAAAAAATGTTGTGGAAATGAGGACCAGACCGCCACCGAGGTCTCACCTTTAAAACTGCGGAGGAATCGCATGACCGGAGCGTCAGTACCGAAAGATTTCCGAAACCACCTCAAGGCCTTGAGTCCCCTGGTGGAGCTTATCCGGCAGATGCTGGCCGCGGCCCGGCACGCCTTCAACCGCCACAGCAAGGCCCAACTGGAGGAAATGGCCAGGCTCCATGAGTTCTTCACCCTGGACATCGATCCCTTTTTTGAAAAGGTGGAAAAGGGCTTAAAACCAGGGGGCGCCGCCCCCCCGGAGCTGCTGGCCCTCAAGGACATCCTCACCCATCTGGAGCTCATGGCCCACCAGGTCGCGGGCCTCGCCGAGCACCTGCGCTACAAGGCCAACCACGGGGCTATTCTCGCCGACCAGGACGTCTTTGCGGTGAACAATCTTTTTTCCCAACTTACCGGGTTCATGCGGACCCTGGTGGATATCTTCCAGATAAACGACCCCGGTTTGAAGGCCTATGTGGTGCAGGAGTGCGAGAAAATTACCGGGGGTTGGTACCGGTCGGAAACGGACCATGAGGCTAAAATGATGGACACCCCCGGCCGGCCCGACGCCTGGTCGGTGTACCTGGCCATCCTGGAAGCCAGCCGGGCCGTCACCGGCCACCTGGCGGCCATCGTCAAAAACCTGGATTGAGGGGGTTCGCGGGGCTCAGCCTGACAATAAAGCGCGTGTAGGGCGGGAAAGCTTTAGCGCCCCCCGCCTGCAACACTGGGGAATATCCTTTTTGCTGAGGGAAAAGCCAAATGACCAGAGAAGAGCGTTTCCGGCAAAGATATGAATCAGGCGATACCCCCTGGGATATCGGCAAACCTGATGTCAACCTCATGCAGACGGTGACCGCGCTGCCCCTAACCGCCTGCAGGGCACTGGATATCGGCTGCGGCACCGGGGATAACTCCATCTGGCTGGCCCAACATAACTTGGAGGTGACCGGTGTTGATGCCTCAGAGATCGCCATCGGGAAGGCCAAAGAGAAAGCTTTGCAGGCCGGGGTCGATTGCGCCTTTGTGGTGATGGACTTCCTCACCGGCAACCTTGCCGGCGCGCCCTTCGGCTTTGCCTTTGACCGGGGCTGTTTTCATTCATTCAACTCGGATGATGAACGGCGAAAATTTGCGGCCCATGTCGCGGCCCATTTAGGGGAGGAGGGCTTGTGGCTGACCCTGGCGGGCAGCGCCGATGAAACGCGTCCGGGCCCGGGGCCGCCCCGGCGGAGCGCCGGGGATATTGTTCATGCCGTGGAAGCCTCTTTCGAAATCCTCTCGCTTACTTCCGGCCATTTTGGCTCCAACCGCCCCGACCCGCCCAGAGCCTGGGTTTGCCTGATGCGGAAGAGGGTTTTTGCCTGATACCCAGTTGCAGTCAAAGGTGGCACATCCCGGCCTAAAGGCCGGAACCAAACTGAAAAAATTGAAGTGATTTCTTAATAAGATTAACATGTTGCAAGAAAAATCTTTGTCAAAAAACCACAAACTCGAGATGAGTAGCACAGGCCTGAGCCTCGCGGCTACACCTGCGTTACCTGTTTGATGGCATTCTGGAATTATTCCGGCCTGGAAATAAAATGACGCCCCATGGCTGGGATATTTGATATACTAAAAAATTGTGCCCCGTTTGGGGGGATTTTAGAAAAAATCCGGAGGTTAAAGACAATGAAGATATGTTTCCTGGGGTTGGATCTCCCGGAGGGCAAGGTGAAATATCAGGATGAGCGGGTCATCCAGCTGGATAGAAAATTTAAGGCGAAGAAGGTCACCCCGTATTATGTGGAATTCATCAAAGAGGACTGCCAGAAATGTGACGGTTTTATCGTTTCCAGGGCACAGATCTGGGACCTGCTCATCCTGGATATGGAAAAACTGGATACCAGGCGGGATAGAACCGGCGATGATTTCGAAAAAGAGCTGTTGATTCGATGTCTGGAATATATCGAGAAGGAAACACCGCTCTGCGATGTTGAATTCAGCGAAGAGGAACTGGCCCTGCTCCGGCAGCTTTCTCCCTTAAGTTTAAAGCCCACCGTCATTGTCGAAGCTCAACCGGAAATCAACGACGCCATTGAGCAATTTCTGGAGAAGGCCGGCATCGTCTTTTTCTATACCGCCGACACCAGGGAAGTGCATGCCTGGCCGGTGGACGAAAACTCGGATATCGTCACCTGCGCCGGCAAGATTCATTCCGATCTGGCCCGGGGCTTTATCAAGGGTGAAATCGTGCGCTATGAGGATTTAATCGAGGTGCATAACTGGCAGGAGGCCCGCTTAAAGGGCCTGGTGCACCTGGTGGATCGCGATTACACCATTCAGGCCGGCGATGTCATCGAAATTCGCTTCAACATTTAGCCGGATATTGGGACAAAAAAGGCGGGATGCGCTTCGCTTTCCCGCCCTACGATTTTATTTATTTTAGAAAATTTGACGCCTTATGTACCTCCTTTGAGGCATCCTTCCAGATATCATCTAATACTTCTGGAATAAAATAGTTTTGATTTGCCGAAAATTGCATGCTATTTGAAGAGTTACCAGTTGAACGATGAATATTAGCCTTTGGATATAATTTCCTAATTATTTCCCCTTCTGATGAATCAAAAGGTATAAAATCCCTCGTCCCTTTATAGCTAAATTTTAATTCCCAAATAGTTAATGCTTTATCATAAAACATTATTGCCTTCATAAAATATAAAGATAAATTATTATCTTCTTTTCCTTCTTTAGTTTCTAAAAATAATTCGACTTCTGTCATAGCATCAGCAAGAAGTCTATTGTAATCACGATATGAAACGGTTGTATTAGTGCTCATCTCAAGTCTTTTTAAAGCCTTGTAAGAATCTTTTGCCGATTGCCCGTAGACAAAGCTAACAGTTATGGAAATTAGCAATAATGAAAGAAAAATAATTTTTTTCATGAAGATCTCACTTTGATATAAATTTTAGCAAACGCAGCGCATCCCGCCTTCAGAATATAATTATTTTTTTTACCGAAAACAGAAAACAGAAAACCCTCTTACTCCTGCCGAATCCGGTTAATCAGGCCGGTGATGGACACGGGGTCGCTGATGGGGACCAGGGAGACCCGGCCGCCGTAGCCGGCGACGAGGCTCCGGCCTTCCACTTCTTCTTCCGGGTAGTTGCTGCCTTTGGTGAGGATGTCGGGTTGGAGGTTTTGCAGGATGTCGGGCAGTTGGCCGGTGTCGAACAGGGTGACGTAGTCCACCGCGGCCAGGGCGGCCAGCATGCGCAGGCGCTCCTGTTCTTTGAGGACCGGGCGACCCTCGCCTTTCACCCGGGCAACCGAGGCATCGGTGTCCACCGCCACCACCAGCAAGTCCCCCAGGCGTTTTGATTCTTCCAGGAACTTGATGTGGCCCACATGGAGGAGATCGAAGCAGCCGTTGGTGAAGACCACGCGTTTGCCCTGGGCCTTGAGGTGGGGCACCATGAAGGCGAGCTCCGCCAGGCCCACGATCTTTTCCTCCTGATGGACGCTGCCCTTTAATTCCCGCTCCATTTCGCCGAGCAGAATGGGCGCGGTGCCCCGTTTGGTGACCACCACCCCCGCGGCCAAATTCGCCAGGGCCGCGGCCTCGCTTAAAGAAAAACCTGCGGCCAGACCCAGGGTCAGGACCGCCACCACCGTGTCCCCGGCGCCGGAGACGTCGAAGACCTCCCGGGGGGTGCGGGCCTGAAGCTGCACCGCGCCTTCGGGACTGATCAGGGTCATGCCGAGGGCGCCCTCGGTCACCAGCAGGGCCTCGATTTCCAAACGCCCCCTGAACTCCGCGGCCGCAACCAGCCGCTCTTCCCGGCTGTCAAACCCCCGCCCCAGGGCCTGGTCCAGTTCCTTGAGGTTGGGGGTTACCACCGTGGCTTGGGCGTACACCCCGTAGTCCTGGGCCTTGGGGTCCACCACCACCGGCACTTTGTTCGCCCGGGCCAGGCGGATGGCTTCCCGCAAAAACGCCGGGGTCAGGGCCCCCTTGGCATAGTCCGACAGGATGAGGGCCTGGACGCCGGGCAGTCGGGCCGCCAGATATTCCAGGGCTTGGGCGGTGAAGCTTTCCGGGGCCGGGGTGCGGGTCTCCCGGTCGAGGCGCACCACCTGCTGCCCCCCGCCGTACACCCGGGTTTTGCGGGTGGTGCGCCGGGCCGGGTCGGTGATGAGCCCCTCGGCCTCCACCTTAAGCCGCGTGAGCTCCTGGCGCAGGGCCGCGGCCGGCGGGTCATCCCCCACCAGGCCGATGACCTGGGCCTTTGCCCCCAGGGCCGCCAGGTTGTTCACCACATTGCCGGCGCCGCCCAGGGTGCGGGTTTCCCGCTCCACTTCCACCACGGTGACCGGGGCCTCAGGCGAAATGCGGCTCACCTGCCCCCAGATGTATTCGTCCAGCATGAAGTCCCCGGCCACCAGGACCCGCACCCGGGCGAAGCGCCCCAGGTCGAGGCGCCGCAGGCGCTCCCAGAGGTGGGCGGCGTCGGCGTGAAAAGAGGGGGCCGCGGCCGGCTGCGGCCGTTGACCCCCTCCCGATGTGTTTCCTGGGCGCGACATTATTCCTGCTTGGTTAGGTTTTGACTCACCATGAGGAGAAACTTACAAATCCCCCCTAACACCAATACCGTTCACTTAAAGCAGTTTTAAGAATTGGTGGGCAGAGCCCACCCTACGATTTTGTCCGATTTTCTCACGGTATCTGTCATGCTGAGCATTGCCCTGCATCTCGTTTTTCTGAGATTCTTCGTCGCCTGCGGCTCCCTCAGAATGACAACAGAAATAAGGTCGCCTTATCCCTTCGTGCTTAAGTGAACAGCATTGCCCCTAACGCCCCTTGAGGAAGGGGGGGAATCTAAGGAGTTTTTGAGTTGTTACTCGGAGCGGCAAAGAAATTAATTTTCCCCCTCACCCTGACCCTCTCCCCCAAGGGGGAGAGGGGAAAAAATGACTCAATTTGATGCTCCTGGGAATACTTAACGCGGCAGAGTTATTCCGCCCCGATTTTTTTCCCCACGTAAAAGTACTGAAAGCCCATCTGGTCGATCTTTGCCGGGTTGTAGAGGTTGCGCCCGTCAAAAATCACCGGGTTTTTCATCAGCGATTTCATGCGCTCAAAATCCGGCTCCCGGAAACTGCTCCACTCGGTGCTGATGATCAGGGCGTCAGCGCTCTTCAGGGCCTCGTAGCAGGATTTGACGTACTTCACCTGGGGGATATCCCCCAGCTCCTGCCTGGCCGTGGCCATGCCCTGGGGGTCATAGGCCAGAATGTTGGCCCCCAGGTCGGCCAGGCGGGAGACGAGGGTCAGGGCCGGGGCTTCCCGCACATCGTCGGTGCCGGGCTTGAAGGACAGGCCCCACACGGCCAGGGTCAGGCCCTTGACCTTGCCGTTAAAGTAGTTCTTGACCACCTCCAGGAACTTTTCCCGCTGGTCGAAGTTGATGGCCTCGGCCGCGTCCAGCAGGCGGGGCGCATAGCCCCGGGAGCGGGCGGTGTGGATCAGGGCCTGCATGTCCTTGGGGAAGCAGGAGCCGCCGTAGCCCAGCCCCGGAAAGAGAAACAGGTGGCCGATGCGGGAGTCCGAGCCGATGCCCTGGCGCACCATGGAAATATTGGCCCCGGTGAGGGAGCAGATGTTGGCGATTTCGTTGATGAAGGAGATCTTGGTGGCCAAAAAGGCATTGGCCGCGTATTTGGTCAGCTCGGCGCTCACCACGTCCATGATGATGACCGGATGGTGGGTGCGCACAAAGGGGGCGTAGAGTTCCTTCATCAGTTCCGCCACCCGCACGTCGTCGCAGCCCACCACGATGCGGTCCGGCTTCATGAAGTCGTCCAGCGCGGTGCCTTCCTTGAGGAATTCGGGGTTGGAGACCACGTCATACTCGAAGTTTGCGCCCCGGGCGGCCAGTTCCTCATTGATGACGGCGCGCACCTTGGCCGCGGTGCCCACCGGCACGGTGGATTTTTCCACGATGACCTTATAGCCGTTGAGGGTCTTGCCGATGTCCCGGGCCACGGCCAGCACTGCGGAGAGATCGGCGGAGCCGTCCTTGTCCTGGGGGGTGCCCACCGCAATGAAAATGACCAGGCTTTTCTGCACCGAGCCCGCCAGATCGGTGGTAAAAAACAGCCGTTTCTCGCTGTAGTTGCGCCGGACATAGTCCTCCAGTCCGGGTTCATAGATGGGAATGCGACCTTTTTTGAGACCGTTGATTTTCTCGGCGTCCGCATCCACGCAGATTACTTCGTTGCCCATTTCGGCGAAACACGCCGCGGTCACCAGGCCTACGTAGCCAGCGCCGACAATTGCCAGTTTCATGTGGAATGGTTTCCTCCTCGTTCTGTCTGGGTAATCTTTTCGGGGGAAATCCCGGTGGCTGTTCAGAATCGGCGCGCCACTTCTCCCCCCTCGGGAATATATACCGGCAGGCGGTTCACTTTCCCCATGAGGCTGGGAATGATCAGGGTTAAGCTCACCCGCTGGTCGTCGGGTCGATCGGTGTAACTGAAGGCCAGTCCCCAACACTGTCGTTGCAGGATTATGCCATACCTTCTTTCCAGTTTATTATCGAAAAGGAACGTATGGTTAACCGTAAACCAGGTCTTAAAGGAGGGCAAGATATTTAAATACGTGGTCACGGTGATTTGGTTGGCGAAATTCTTGATGAACAGGTAATTGACGTTCAAATATTTCTGGGTGGCGTGGTCAAAAAAGATAAATTTGATCTTGGCCCGGGTGAAGCCTTCGTCGTACGGGGACAGGGCCGCCTCGGTCCCCACGGTCAGCCGCTGGAAGGGGTAGAATTCCACCTCCCCCAGGATGTCGGAAAAACGCCGGTGGGGCTGGGGCGTGCCGTCCAGGCCCATGTGGTAATTATTGAAAAAGGCCCCGTGGAGCACTCGGAACCAAAAGAGGTCCCGCACCAGGACCTGCCCCTGGTCGTTCGTGCGCCGCTTCAGGAGGTTGCTGCTGAAGCCGTAGGTCAGGGTGTTGATGCCGCCCAGGGGGTCCTCCCCTTCCCGCACCGGCAGGTTGCGGCTGGTGCGTTCCACCCAGCCCCAGTCAAAGGGGTTGTAGTACGGCAGGCGCAGGGGGTTGTAGTTGGGCATGTTCCAGTAGGTCATCTCCGGCCGCAGATAATGCCGGAAAAATTCACCCTTCTCCCCGGTGGCATAGTCCTTGTACCAGGAACTGACCAGGGAGGCTTTGATGTCGAAGAGCTCCCGGGAGACGGAGGAGCCCTGGGGGCGCTCCGGGTCGTCTTCGTCCACCACAAAGACGGTTTCCCGAAACCCGGCCCGGCCCTCGAAGGACAGGAGGGAAAAAGGCTGGGCCTGGAGCCAGACCTGGGGGTGGAAGTCCAGGCGGTGGCCGCTGCCGCCCCGCTCCTGCAGAAAATAGCCGTACGACGACTCAAAGCCCACAAACAGGGGCAATTTTTTCACCGGCAGGGTCCTGGTGGCCATGTAGGCGCCGGGGGCCTGGTTGAAGGGGAAGGGCTGGTCCGGGCGCAGCCGCTGGTAGCTGCGGCCGAAGCCGGTGAGATTGGCCCAGGGTAAATTGCCCGACACCACCAGGGTGGACACCCGGGTCTTGACCTCCTCCTGCTCCAGTTGCCGTCCGAAGTTGGTCAGGAGGTCCCGGGAATAGCGGCTCAGGCCCAGATAGCCGAAGTTGAACCGTTCCAGAAAGGCGGCGTCACTGACGTGGTCCAGGGTCAGGCGCATATTAACGCGGTCGCCCAGAGGTTGATCCACCATGCCGGCCACCCAGTAGCGGTTGGTGAATTCGGTGTCCCCCCGGCCATCCTTCAGATAAATAAAACGCAGGTCCCCGGCCGCGCCCCTGGGCGCCCGGTAGCGCAGGTCCACTCCCTGCATGTAGCCCCGCTTGCTCAGGTAATTCTGATAAAAGGTGGCGTCCGCGTGATTATTGATGGCCCAATACACCGGCATTTCAATGATCGTGCCGCTGGAGTTGGAAAACTCCAGATTGGGCATCAAAAAACCCGATTGGCGGCGGGTGAGCACCGGCAGGGCCAGAACCGGCGAGAACAACACCGGTTTGCCGCCCAGCCGCAGGGTGTTACCCCGGCCCAGGGCCACCCCTTCCACCACCACCTTGATTTTTCTGGCCTTAAAGCTCCAGGCCGGGAGATCGGCGTCACAGGTGGTGACCGTGGCCTGTTCGGCGTAAAAGGTTTTTTCCCCGGTTTTGCGAATCAGGGCGCTGTCCAGGCGAAAGTGATTGCGCTTGAGGAACAGTCTCGCTCCCTGCATCTCCCCGGCCCGGGTTATCAGGTTGAAAGTCCCCTCCTGGCCGGAGAGGATGTCTTCCCCCGAAAGCAGCACGACATTGCCCTTCAGACGGGCGATTTTGGTGCGCTCGTGGACCTGGGCCCACTCCGCGGTCAAGCGGCGGTCCCCCTGGACGATTTCCACCCGGCCTTCGGCGGTGTAAGTGCGGGAGGCGGCGTCATAGAGCAGGCGGTCGGCCCGGAGGCCCCAGGCCCCCCCGGGGAGGGTCTCTCCCGGAAAAAGCGGCGCTTCCGCGGCCCAGGCCGCGCCGGCCCAGAAAAGCAGGATAATCCAGACCTGGAGCCAACGCGCCTTGTTCCCCATTTTCCTCCCCTTAAAATCGCAAAATAATACCACAAACCGCTATTTTTTTTCAAGGTGGAGAAGGCTCTCGGGTCGTATCAGTTTTAATTTTGAGAAAAAGAAAGCGGCCCGGAGGCCGCTTCAAAGATTTCTGAGAAAACTTCTTATGCGGTCATGCAGGGTTCCCGATTCAACCTATCAATCGGGAAACGGATTATCCGTGCCTGTTTTAGCTTGGGTTTGCGGAATATGTTTTTAGCAAGATCCTGTGCTGTCTCGGCCAAACCCATATCTGCGGCGTAAAATAGGCGGATTAACCGATCTGTGGGGCCAGAAGGAGAAAATTCATCATGCTCCCATCGAGAGATTGACACATTTTTTACTCCCAACAAGTCAGCAAAATCTTTAGCCTTCAAGCCCATAGTTTTTCTTAAGAACCGGATTTCCTGGCCAGATAAGCTGTTTTCCTGTGTTATCAGCTCATGAGCAATCAACTTGTGAAGCTCTTGTATGCAAGGAATAAAGGCAAATTTTTCTCCGCATTCACACTCAAACATTTCAACCCCTATGAGCCAAACATTCGGCAACCCAGACTCCGTATAGTGATATTCACCGATATGGGTCTTGTTCCTCCGACGGCAATTCGGGCAAGCCATTTCTTTCATAAACTTTCACCCATGGACTGTTATTACGAGCAAGGAATCCTGGTTGAGGAGAATAATAACTACGCACAAAGGCTCCCCTTCCAAGTCCTTATCTTTGACTTTAAATTTCATATCGGCATTCTCGTCAAGATCATGAACTACTTCTCCCCAGTTAAGGACATTGAGAATGTCGATGATATCCACTTCGCGCTCCTTCATTTGCTCTTTGGCGTGCCTGGTAAGAGCTATCCCCTCTTTTCCCTTTTGGGCAATCCTCCTTATCTGTTCTTTGATTTCCTGTATATCTACTATCATCACTCCTCACCGAAACACAAGAGAAAAAATTAACATTATGATAATTTTTTGTGTCTGGTGACCTAATCCTGCCATGGTCAAGAATTATTTTATGGTCTAATTCAAATAGGAATGCAGCCCGGGCAGCAGAAAGCTCACCCCGAAGTAGGTGAACAGCACCGCGCCGAAGCCCGCCAGGGCCAGCCAGGCGATGGGGCGCCCCTGCCAGCCCTGGACCAGGCGGGCGTGGAGGAGCGCGGCGTACACCAGCCAGGTGATGAGGGAGGCGGTCTCCTTGGGGTCCCAACTCCAGTAGCGGCCCCAGGCGGTCTCGGCCCAGACCGCGCCGGTGAGAATCCCCAGGGTCAGGAAGATGAAGCCGATGACCGCGGCCCGGTAGATCAACCGATCCGACAGGGCGTGGGCCTGGGTCCGGGGCCGGGCCCTCCATCCCCGGACCAGGTACAGGATGGCGGCCCCGAAGGCCAAACCGAAAGCCGCGTACCCCAGAAAGCAGGTGATCACGTGAATGAGAAGCCAGTTGCTTTTCAACGCGGGCATGAGGGGCTTGATGCGGCTGTCCACCCCCAACGAGGCGTAGGCCAGCACCAAAGAGGCCAGCAGACCCCCCACCACCCCCAGAAAACCTTCCGGATAGCGGCGCAGGAAAGAAAGCGTCAACAGGGCCAGGCACCAGGAAAAAAAGACCAGGGACTCGTAGAAATTTGACAGGGGG
>JBGSLA010000014.1:0-4489 GCA_041740935.1 Desulfobaccales bacterium
CGAGGAGGCGCCGAAAAAAGGCCACCAGCCCCCGGCCCGCAGTCCGGGCCGCCAGGGGGGTGAACAGGGAAAAACCGAGCAGAATAAGAAAAGCCGCGGCAAAGCCCGGCAGGGGCGGGCCGGAGCCGAAGCGCAGGGTGGCCAGCAGGCCCGCCAGGGCCAGGACGATCAGCCCCATTAACGCGAAGGCCCCGGCCTTGCCCTCCAGGCGCTCTTCCAGGTCCTCCCGGTACCACACCGCCCGCACCCGGATGCGGGCCGCTTCCAGGGAAGGGGCCAGGGCCGCGGTCAGGGTGGCCGCCACCGCCAGGCCCCAGGCTTGCAGGAGCAGAGGCCAGCGGATGATGAGTTCGTTGGCTTCCACCGGAGTGTAGAGGGAAGACAGGGTCTGGGTCATGAAGCCCAGGGCCCCCCGGGCCATAAGGATGCCCAGCAGCAGGCCCAGCACTCCCCCCACCGCGCCGCTGACCGCGCCCTCGGCCAGAAACAGGGCCAGCACCTGGCGGGGGGTCATGCCCAGAGTGCGCAACAGGCCGATCTCCCGGCGGCGGCGCACCACCGACAGGGTGACGGACTGGTAGATGAGGAACATGCCCACAAACAGGGCGATGGCGCTCAGCACCGCCAGATTGAGCCGGTAAGAGGCCACCAGCCCCTCCATCTGGCGGCCCTGGGCCCCGGGGCGCACCACTTCGGCCCCGGGGGGCAGCTCAGCCTTTAAAATTTCATCCAGGCGCAGTCCGGGGGTGCTGCCCAACAGGTCGATATAGTCCAGCCGGCCCACCCGGTTCAGGAGTTCCTGGGCGTGGGCGATGTCCATGAGGAGGACCGCCCCCTCCAGGGGGTAGAGGCCCCGGGGGGAGCTGAACAGGCCCACGATCTTCAGGGTTTCCCGGCGGGCGCCCGCCACCACGGGCAGGGTGTTCCCGGGGCCGAGGTTCAGGCGCGCGGCCAGGCGGTCGCTTATGAGCACCCCCCGGGGATCGGTGAGCAGGGCCTCCAGGACCTCGGGGCCGGG
Source organism: Desulfobaccales bacterium (assembly GCA_041740935.1). Taxonomy (GTDB): domain Bacteria; phylum Desulfobacterota; class Desulfobaccia; order Desulfobaccales; family 0-14-0-80-60-11; genus JBGSLA01. The sequence goes on from JBGSLA010000014.1 coordinate 1,019, forward strand.
GGTTTTCCCCGGCAGGACCTCAAAGGCCCGGAAGGCGGCTTCGGCGAAGGGGTCGATGCCCAGCAGGAGCAGCGGTTGCCGCTGGTGGTTGTCCACCTCCAGGACGCTTTCCACCACCGGGGCCAGGGCCTTCATCTCCGGGTGGCGGCGCACGGTGAGGAACAGCTCTTCGGGGAGGGGCGCGCCGGGGCTTTGCAGGCGCCATTCGGCCTTGCCGGCCACGGCGGTGACGCCGTCCCGGAAGCTTTTCAGGGCGCTGGACGCGGCCAGGGAGATGCTGAGGTACACCGCGGTGCCGAGCGCAATGCCCAGGACGCTGAGCAAGGTGCGGCCCGGATATTCGGTCAGGTGACGCCAGGGGAACCGGAACCACCAGAGCTTCATGGCTCGACCAGACCGTCCTTGAGGTGCACCACCCGGTCGGTGTAGCGGGCGGCCTCGGGGGCATGGCTCACCAGGACGATGGTGTGGCCGCCCTCCTGGTGCAGGCGGGCGAACAACTCCAGGATGTGGGCGCTGGTGGCGGAGTCCAGGTTGCCGGTGGGCTCGTCGGCCAAAACCACTGCCGGCCGGTTGATCAGGGCCCGGGCGATGGCGGCCCGCTGCATTTCGCCGCCGGAGACCTGGTGGGGTTTGTGTTGGCGGCGCTCGGTGAGGCCGACCTTGGCCAGCCACCGCCCAGCCTCCTCCAGGGCCTCCTGGAAGGGCGCACCCTTTAGGGCCCGGGGCAGGGCGACGTTTTCCTCCAGGGTGAGAAGGGGCAGGAGATTAAAGGACTGGAAGACCACCCCCACCCGATCCCGGCGGAAGTAGGTGAGCTCGGGGTCCTTCAGTGTCGCCAGGTCCCGGCCTTCCACCAGCACCCGGCCGGCGCTGGGGGGTTCGAGCCCGCCGATGATGTGCAGCAGGGTGCTTTTGCCGCAGCCGCTTTTGCCGGTCACCGCCACGAACTCCCCGGCCGCGATGTCGAGGCTGACCCCCCGGAGGGCCTCGACGGCCACCGGGCCCCGGTGATAGGTTTTGCTGATATCGTTGAGTCTGATCATGGTTTACGGCTCAATTACGGGGACCTGCTTCCAAAAGTTCAAAGTTCAAAGTTCAAGGTTATAGCGGCGGGCGGAGCCGGCCCTACGGCCTAACTATAACCGGTAGGACGGGCTTCCAGCCCGTCTTGGCACGGGCAGGATGCCCGTGCTACCGGGGTTTAATACCGAGTTGCATTCAAAAAGCCAGTATCTGTAGCCGCAAGCTTCAGCCTGCGCCGTTAGAGGCTGGAAATCCCATGTCGTGGTTTGACTGCGACTCGGTTTAAAGCCGCCGCGCCCTCCCCCAACACTTGAGCCGGTGACCGGTGATCAGAATTTGGTGCGTGAGCCGCACAGAGCTTTGTTCCCAATCCGGTAAGTTGAGGCGGCGGACGGGACGCCCGTCCTACTTCTCTGATAACCAATTACTGATCAATGATCAATGATCACTGGTCACTGGCCACTGGCTACTGGTTAAGGGGCCCGGCGAGCCGCCGTTTGCCAGGCTCTCCCTCAAGCCATTTTGGCCTGCCGCTCATTATATCCAGGGAGCGGGACATTTTAAAGTTCAGGGGTAGGCAAGCCGATGGTTTAAGTGAAATCAGCACCTCAGGGGAGGTGGCCCCAGGCCTCTCTCCCCTTTTTTCAACCGGGAGAAAAAATGCTATCCAACAATTTGAGCCCAGCGGAGGTAACCCGGTATTCTCTGCAGATCGCCATGGAAGGCTGGGGGCGGGAAGCCCAGGAAAGGGTAAAGTCTTCGAAAGTCCTGATCGCCGGCGCCGGCGGTCTGTCTTCAGCCGTGGCCCTGCATCTTATCACCACCGGGGTAGGCGCCCTGAGACTGGTGGACCCCACCCGGATCACCCTGGCCGACCTCAACGCCAGCATCCTGTTCAGGGAACAGGACCTGGGAAAAAACAAAGCGGTGGTCAGCGAACGGCGCCTGCGGGAACTGAACCCTTTTGTAACCGTGGAAGGTCAGACCAAAACCATTACCGAAAACAATGTCTTCCGCATCGCGGCCGGCTGCCATCTCCTGATCGAGACCAGGCGGAACCCGGAAAGCGGCTATCTGCTGAATCAGGCCGCGGTGCGCTATAAGCTGCCCCTGCTCTTTGCCTGGCTCGAGGGCATGGACGGCGTTCTGGCCACCTTCTGGCCCGGGCAGGGACCGTGCCTGGCCTGCGCCTTTCCGGAGGCCCTGCCGACCTCGTCCCCGGCCCTCATGGGCCCCGTGCCCGGGGTTTTGGGGGCCCTGCAGGCCCTGGAATCCCTGCGCATCCTGGGAGGCCTGCCCGCGGCGCTTCTGGGCCGCCGGCTCAGCTTCCGGGGGCGGCTCTTTACCTTTAAAGAGGAATCGCTGCCGGTCAATCCCCACTGTCCCGTTTGCCGGCCCCTTTACCAGGAGCAGGCCGCCGGGGGCTGAGCCGCGGCGTTTCTCCGGCTGCCGATAAGCCTGGCAATGACCGGTTGTTTCACGGAATTTTTCACCTGTTCACCATTCACCTGCCACGGTTGCATCACACGTTGCCTTGAAAAAGAAAACCGGTGGGGTGGGCCTTAAGCGCCCGCCGGAACCATGGGCGGCCGGGGACGGCCGCCCTGCCGGAATGCGGCCTCCGGAAGAACTTTTCGTAACCGTTCCTCATGGGCCGGTGGCCTACCCGGAAGGCATGAAAAGCCAAGGGCAGGAAAGCGAAGCGCCTCCCGCCTTTGGGGTCTCTTCCGGTTCCCAATATCCCGCTTCAGGCATAAAAGCACCGCCCCAGCCATGAAAGGCACAGGTGAAAACATCTGTGCCCCCGGGCTGTTCGGCAGCGCCCACGTGACGATTTTTAACTGCTGACTGCCGGCTGCTACCCCAATATTCCCCCCAGGACCTCCACCAGGGATTCGGCGGCAACTCCCTCGGCCTCCACCTCCACCTCCCCGGTCAGCAGACCCTGGGCCCCTTCGGCCAGGACATGGGCGGCCAGGGCGCCGCGGTTCTGCCGGCGTTTTTTATAGGCCTCAAATTCCCGCCTTTCCTGGTCCACCTCACTTTTCAGCTCAAGGTACAGGCGCACCAAAGCCCTGGCCGCCGGGCGGAAAAGCCCGGCCGCAGCCGGGAGCAGCACCGGCGCCAGGAGCACCCCTCCCGCCGCCGCGGCCAACCCGGTCAGGGGTCTTTTGAGCAACGCCTCAAACATGGTTTTCCGGGACCGGCGCGGCCTCCAGCCATTTGCGGTTCAACAGCGCCAAGGTGCTGAACGCGAACCAGAAATAATCATACCACGCCGGAAACGCGGTTTTTTCCGCCAGCCACAGACTCCGCACCCCCAAAAAGAATAAGGTGAGGGGAATCAAGATGTTGAGGCTCAAGTCCTGGGTGAGGCATCCGGGGTTTCCGGTGAGCCGGCCAAAGAGGCCGGGGTTCCCGCCCGCGTCCAGGCCGGGACCGGCG
>JBGSLA010000015.1:0-11295 GCA_041740935.1 Desulfobaccales bacterium
GGGCCGGTGGCCCAGGCCGCGGATCTGGCCATCGTGGTGCCCTCCCGCAACACCCCCCGCATCCAGGAAGTGCATATCACCATCGGCCATGTGCTCTGCGATCTGGTGGATTTTCTGTTATTTCCGGAGGCCTTTCGCCAGGATTAGTTCGTTCTCATCCGAAAACTCCCCCTCCCCTCGGCGGGAAGGGGTTGGGCGGAAGGGGGCATATTGTTCAATATGTCGAATTCCCTGTAAAATAGCCACCCCCACCCTGACCCTCCCCCGTCAAGGGGGAGGGAATAAACGGACTTTCCGGATGGACATGAGTTCATGGGTACTTCGGGAATACTATCGATTGGTATGCAAGGAGCTGATTTCTATAGCCGCTGGCTTCCGTCGTCGCCTTCGAAGGCTGGCAAGCTTCTGCCGCCCTTTGTCTGCCACCTGATATAAGTTCCTGTCCTCAAAACCGGGTTTACACCCTCAGGGCTTGCGGAGATGTCCATGACTACTCGAGAACCCCTTTCCCTGGAAGGTCTGACCACTTACAGCCTCAAGGACCGCTCTTCCAAGGTGAATCACCAGGATTTCGGCCAACCCTGGACCCCGGGGGGAAGCTTCCGGGATTTCGGGGAGCGCCTGCCCAACATCCTGGGGGGCCGGATCCTCAAGGAGGTGGCTGCGGCCTGGGCCCAAGCCCGCCGGGACGGTCTGGCCGTCCTGTTGGGCATGGGGGCCCACCCCGTCAAGGTGGGCTTAAGTCCTCTCCTCATCGACCTGGCGCGCCGGGGCCTGCTCACGGGCCTGGCGGTCAACGGCGCGGTGATCATCCACGACGCCGAAATCGCCATGGTGGGGCGCACCTCCGAGGATGTGGACCAGGTGTTGGGTTCCGGCCGGTTCGGCATGGCCCGGGAAACCGCCGAATTCCTCAACGAAGCCACATCCTGGGGGGCCGGAGAGGGCCTGGGCCTGGGGGAGGCGGTGGGCCGCCGCTTGCAGCAGAGCGACTTTCCCTTCAAACACCTGAGCCTGTTGGCCGCGGCCGCGGCCCTGGACCTGCCCCTCACGGTGCATGTGGCCGTGGGCACCGACATCATCCACCTGCACCCTTCCCTCGACCCTGCGGCCCTGGGGGAGACCACCCACCGGGATTTCCGCCTGTTCGCGGCCCTGGTGAGCCGGTTGGCCGGGGGAATGTATATCAATCTCGGGAGCGCCGTCATCCTGCCGGAAGTTTTTCTGAAAGCCCTGACCCTGGCCCGCAACCTGGGCCACCGGGTGGAGCCCCTGACCACTGTCAACCTGGATTTCATCCAGCATTACCGGCCCCTTACCAACGTCGTGCGGCGGCCCACCGCCGGCGAGGGGCAGGGTTACGCCCTGACCGGGCACCATGAGATCATGCTGCCCCTGTTGGCCGCGCTGGTGTTGGAAGGCCTGGAGGTGTGAGATGCCCACGGAAATTGTCATTTTGACCGAAAACCTGCGCCTGGAGGGCGCCCTGAACGACAGCCCCACCGCGCAAGCCCTGGCCGCGGCCCTGCCCTTGGAAGGCAAGGCCCAGCGTTGGGGCGATGAAATTTATTTCTCCGTGCCCCAGGTGGTGCAGGAGTTGGACGACAGCGCCGCGGTTACCGTACAGGTGGGGGACATCGGCTACTGGCCCCCCAACCGGGCCCTGTGCCTGTTTTTCGGCCTCACCCCCACCAGCGTGCCGGGGGAAATCCGCCCGGCCAGCGCCGTAAACCTGGTGGGGCGCCTCTCGGGCGACCCCTGCTGCCTGGCCGCGGTGCAGCATGGGGCCACGGTAAGGGTTGAGCGCAAGTAATTTATTTTCTGTTATGAAAAGTCCAGGGTCCAGGGTCAAAAACTAGTCTTTTCATGCTTTACGGGTGAGCCGCAGGCTCATGAGCAACTGTTCCGAAAAGTTCCTCCCGGGGCCACATTCCGGTGAAGCGGCCGTCTCTGGCCGCCCATGGTTTCGGCGGGCACTTAAGGGGCGCCCCACCGAATTTTTCCTGTTTTCGGGTGAGCCAACGGCTCATAAGCGACTGACCGGACAGTTCCGTAGAAAAAATCTGACTGTTCTACGTTTGGGTTGCGGCCGCAAAGAAAAATCAACCCCAGGGGCATGCATCTGAGAAAAAAAGTATTATATTAATAGCGTTAAACCCAAACCGCCTCACCAAAGACCTGTGGACGCCGGAGCCTCAAGGTGTCCGCTTTTTTTGTGAAATGTCGGCGAGACATTTGAGTTAGCGGCCGACCGGCCGATTCTTTATAAGGAGTAGGTATGCCCATTTTCGAGTTTCTTTGTCAGAATTGCGGGAAAGAATTTGAATATCTGGTCTTCCGGACCGACGAAGAGGTCAAATGTCCGGAGTGCGGCCAGTTGAGCGTCAACAAGCTGATGAGCACCTGCGCCGCCAAGGTGGGACAAAAATTCACCTCCACCTCCAAGGCGGGCGCCTCCTGCAGCGGCTGCACGGCCACGTCGTGCAGCACCTGCCACTAGGAGGCCGATTGCCGGCGACTGTGCGCATCGGCACCCGGGGCAGTCCCCTGGCCCTGGCCCAGACCCGCTGGGTGGAGGCCCGACTCCAGGCCCTCCATCCCGGGCTGGCCACCGAATTGGTGGTCATCAAAACCACCGGGGACAAGCTCAAGGATGTGCCCCTGGCCCAGATCGGGGGCAAGGGCCTGTTCATCAAGGAGATCGAGGAGGCCCTGCTGGCCGGGCAGGTTGACCTGGCGGTGCACAGCCTCAAAGACATGCCCGCGGAGATGCCCCCCGGCTGCACCCTGGGGGCCGTGCCGGAGCGGGAGGATTGCCGGGACGCCTTCATTTCCCACCGCCATGCCTCTCTGGGGCAGATACCGGCCGGGGGCCGGGTGGGGACCGGCAGCCTCCGGCGCAAGGTGCAGATTCTGCACCGCCGCCCCGACCTCATGGTGGTCCATCTCCGGGGCAACGTGGACACCCGTCTGCGCAAGCTGGAAACCGAGGGGCTGGACGCCATCATCCTGGCCGCGGCCGGCCTCAAGCGCCTGGGGTTGGGGCATATTCCCCGGGGCTATCTTGCCGAAAGCGAAATGCTGCCCGCCATCGGCCAGGGCGCTCTGGGGCTGGAGGTCCGGGGGGATGACCGGCCCCTGCTGGACCTGCTGCGGCCCCTCAATCATTTCCCCACCCAGGTGGCGGTCACTGCAGAACGGGCCTTCCTGGCCCGCCTGGAAGGGGGCTGCCAGGTGCCGGTGGCCGCGCTGGGGCGTTTGGAGAACGGCTCCCTGACTCTGGAGGCCCTCATCAGCGACGTGGAGGGCCGGGAAATGCTCCAGGACCGTCTCACGGGTACTCCCGAAGAGGCCGCGTCCATGGGCCGCCGCCTGGCGGACCTGCTGCTCGACCGGGGAGGACGGCAGATCCTCCAGGCCATCTATGGACGGCCTTTGTGAGCCTATGTTTCCCTTGACTTTTGGCGTGGAATTCCTTATAATTTAATCAACTCATCTAAGGGGGATAGTCGTGCCGGGTTACAGGGGGAAGACCTGGCTGGGCGCTGCTGTCTGGTTGCTCCTCATTACGGCGTTCTGGCCGGTCCCGGGAAATGCAGCCATGGGCAATGGTCTGTTGAACGGCTGGGGCCCTCCGGTCCTGGCGGTCAGCGCCCAAAGTCCCTTGGAAGCGCAGATGTTGGACGGCGCGCCCCGCTCCCCTTCCTCGTTGCCACCCCAAGCCCTGCTTCCCGGAGCCCCCTCCGCCGTTGAGTCCGACCGCTCCGGAACCACACTGCGCCTCCCCCAGAATTTTCGGATTTCCTTCCGCTATAACCGGGACAATCCCGCCGGCGGGGGCGAGCGTCTGGCCCAATCCCCGTTGTTGTTCAAATATTCCATGGATTACTTTCTTTCCCCCAATCTGAGGGTGGGGTTAAGCGGTTTTCTGTTCCAGCCTCCCGCTGACCACCTGGCCTTTTTGCGGCAGAAAAACGACCTGTTCATGGGCTGGGGGCCCAGCGTCAAGTATGATCTGGGCCGCTGGAGCTTTACCTTCCAAAGCCAGGTGGAACAAAAGCGCCGGCCCGAGGAAGAGAAGGACATCCAGAGCTGGCTCAGGGTCTGGTACGCCTTTTAAAGCCGTTTTCGGTTTCCGGTTTTCAGTTTTCGGTTAAAAAAATCAAAAATAAGGTCACTGGAAGGCTGGTTGATTTTATCTCCATCTGAAGCGGCAACAATTCCCCCCAGACCCATCGCCTTTTTACCGTGCGCTTTGCAAATCCCCTGACCTCCGGCCGCTTTCTGCGGCGCCACAAACGTTTTCTGGCCGAAGTGGAACTGGCTGATGAGCGGCGTATTTGGGCTCATGTGCCCAACACCGGCGCCCTGACCGGGTGCCTCATCCCCGGCCAGGAGGTCCTGCTTACCCAGGATGCCCGGCCCGGCCGCAAAACCTCCCATACCTGGCGCTTCTGCAAATCCGGAGACCACTGGGTGTGTGTGGACACCCTGGCGCCCAACCGCCTGGTGGCGGAGGCCCTGGCCGGCCCCGGCCTGCCGGGATTGCCTCCGGTCATGGGCTACCGCTCCGAGATCGCCCTGCCCCACGGGGGGCGCCTGGATTTTGTGGCCGATCTGGGGGGCCGCCAGCTCTTTATGGAGGTCAAAAGCATCACCTGGGTGGAGGACGGCGTGGCCCTGTTCCCGGACGGGGTGACCGCCCGGGGCCGGCGCCACCTGGAGGTCCTGGCAGCATTGGCGGCCCAGGGACACGAGGCCTGGCAGATTTTCGTGGTGCAGCGTGCCGACGCGGCCCGCTTCCGTCCGGCGGCCCACGTGGACCCGGCCTATGCCCGGGAGTTGGCCCGGGTTGCCGCGGCCGGCGTGAATATCCTGGTTATCCAGGAAAAGGTGGACCCCCCGGAAATTACCCTTGCCGACACCCTCCCTTTTGATTTATATTAACTTCTCGTCAGCCCTAGCCTCATCATCGACTAACACCTCGAGTGACAGGGAATCCCTCAGTTATGTTCCATAATGGACCCCATGTCTTTACCGGCAACGCCAATCCGGAGCTGGCCCAAAAAATTTGCCGCGATCTCGAAATTTCCTTGGGTCAGGCCTTGGTGACCTCCTTCAGCGACGGCGAAATTCGGGTGGAAATCGGCGAGAACGTCCGGGGCCAGGATGTCTTTCTCATCCAGTCCACCTCCCCGCCGGCCAACCGCAACCTGATGGAGCTGCTGATCATGATCGACGCCATGAAACGGGCCAGCGCCCGGCGCATCACTGCGGTCATCCCCTATTTCGGCTATGCCCGGCAGGACCGCAAGGTGGCCCCCCGGGTGCCCATCACGGCCAAGCTCATCGCCGATCTCATCACCACCGCCGGAGCCGACCGGATTCTCACCATGGATTTGCATGTCGGGCAGATCCAGGGGTTTTTCGATATTCCGGTGGACAACCTCTACGCCTCCCCGGTGATGATTCCCTATATCTCCAAAAATTTTAACCACGATCTGAGCATCGTTTCCCCGGACGCCGGCGGGGTGCCCCGGGCCCGGGCCTACGCCAAGCGCCTGGGGGCCACCCTGGGACTCATCGACAAGCGGCGGGACGCGCCGGGCAAGGCCCAGGCCATGAACCTCATCGGGGAGGTGACGGGCAAAGAGGTGGTCATCCTGGACGACATCATCGATACCGCGGGCACCCTGACCGAGGCCGCCAAGGTGGTCATGCAGAACGGGGCCAGAAACATCAGCGCCTGCTGCACCCATGCCGTGCTGTCGGGCCCGGCGGTGGACCGCATTCAAAATTCGGAGTTAAACCGCCTGGTGGTCACCGACACCATCCCTTTGAGCGAAGCCGCCCAAAAATGTTCCAGAATCGTGCAGCTGTCGGTCTCCCATCTGTTGGCCCGGGCCATCCTCAGCATCCACGGGGAGGACTCCGTCAGCTCTATTTTCGAGATTCATTTTTAGGCCCTCGATACCGCAGTTTTCTGCGGTTTTCATACCCAAGGCGGGAGGTGCTTCGCTTTTCCGCCCTACTGCCCCCATGGTCCCCGGCTCTTCCCAAACCAGAAGAAATGTGGTGGGGCGGGCCTCCGTGCCCGCCGGAAGGTTAGGCGGCCAGGGACGGCCGCCCTACCGGAATAGGGCCTCCCGAGGAAATTTTCCAAACAAGCGCTCATAGGCCCTGGGTTCTCTCAAACCCATGAGAAGCACGGTGGCACAGGTTTTCAACCTGTGCCGGGACAGGCTTCTCTAGAATGTGCGGATCGAATATTGCTGGGCGCCGAGCACACCTGGACAAACCAATTTCTTATTGCCATGAGACCCCAGAAACGCCCAACTTAGCTTTTTTTTTTCACCGAAAACCGAAAACCGCCTCATGTTCCCGGCTTGCGCTTTGGGGGGATTTTCGATAGGCTCATGGCCATAGGAGGAGCATATCATGAACCTTCTCGGAGTTCTGCTGGCGGGCGTCCTGATTCTCACCCTGGGCTGCGGCGGGGGGCCTTCGACCACCGCGGCGCCGGCCTCGTCAAACACTGATTTCCAAAGATTGTGCCGGGCGGTGGGGGCTGAGGGGGGACAAATCAGCCGAAGCCAATTCCTGGCCCAATCTGCGGACAAAGAAACGGCCGCCCGGCTGTTCGACTCCTGTGACGTCAACCGGGATGCGGTCGTCGTGGAAAGCGAGATCCCGCCGGACCGGATGGAAAGCCTGCAGCGGCAGGTGATACGCCTCACCACCCCCCGGCGGTAAGAGGGTTTTCGGTTTTCTGTTATCTGTTTTCTGAGGCTTGTGCAAACGTGGTTCATTCTGTCATCCTGAATGGGGTGAAGGATCTCAACCATAAGAAAATGCTTGATTTCACGCTTCGCTCAGCATGACAACTCCGCTGAATAATAAATTCGACCAAAGCCGAAAGATCGCCTTGAAAAAGGCATCTCAGCGGTGGCTCGTCGCATCAGGAGGGACATGAACATGGCACAGAAAAAACTGGTGGTCCTGGGGGCCCTGATGGCGCTCCTGCTGGCCTGCGGCGCCAGTGGCCAGAGCGCCGGCAAACAACCTTACGAAGCCCAGGATTTCAGCCGGCTCAAGGGCATGAAGGGTTTCAGCGACAAGGCCCTGGACCTGCACTTCGCCCTCTATCAGGGCTATGTCAAAAACACCAATCTGCTCTTTGAGGAGCTGCGCAAGCTCGCCGAGGAAAACAAGACCCAGACCCCGGCCTATGCCGAACTCAAGCGCCGCTTCGGCTGGGAGTTCGACGGCATGCGCCTCCATGAGCTGTACTTCGGCAACCTGGGGGGCAAGGAGCCCCTGCCCCCGGACAGCAAGCTCATGCAGAAAATCGTGGAGAATTTCGGCAGCTACGAGAAATGGGCCGCGGATTTTAAGGCCACCGGGGCCATGCGCGGCATCGGCTGGGTGGTGCTCTACGAGGACCCCAAAAACGGGCGGCTGTTCAACACCTGGATCAACGAGCATGACGTGGGGCACCTGTCGGGCTGCCAGCCCCTGCTCATCATGGACGTCTTCGAGCACGCCTTCCTGACCGACTACGGCTTGAAGCGGGCCGAATACATCCAGGCCTTTTTCGACAATATCGACTGGAAGGCGGTGGAGAGCCGGCTGGGGAAATAATAGGGTTTGCGGTTTGCGGTAAAGAATAACAAGAAAATTTAGGTTGTTATACAAGACTCTGGCAAAATTCCCAGGTTGGGAAACTTGTCATTCTGAGCGCAGCGAAGAATCTCGTATTTTCAAAGGGTTGAGATCCTTCACTTCGTTCAGGATGACAAAATAAACCTTTTTTGCAAGAGGCTCATACGCAAATTGGGTTTCATCTCAATCCGAAAATTGTATTGCTGGCACAGGTGTCCTCACCTGTGCCTTATCAATGAAAAAGGCGGGATGAGCGACGCTTTCGCGCTATGGTCCTACGGGTCCGGCGGCCCACCCGCAAAGCCTGAAAAGCCGCGTAGGGCGGCCCGCCTCGAAATATCGCCTGATTTGGGTCAAAGCTTTGTAGGGTGCGTTTCACGCACCAATTTTTGGCGCGTAAAACGCGCCCTACAGGAAATTTTCAGGACAGTTCCTCAACCCTCCCCCCGCAGCGAATTTTGCCACCCGGCCCTAAAGCCTGCCTGCGGCCTGCAAGGCGTTTTTCAGGGCCAGGGCCTTTTCCACGACGCCAGCGGGATTTTCTCCCAGGATGCGGAGCATGGCTTCCTTGCCCACCTCCCCCGGATCGCCGATGAGGTCCGGCGGCTGCTCCCAGGGCTGGAGCTTTTCCATGACCGCGGCCACCCCCCAGGCCAGGGTGCCGCCCTCCCGGGCCTTGACCTCCGGGGGCTCCTGGACCCGGTCGAACCTGGCCAGGCGCAGATGCAGCAGCGGCGCGATATCTTCAATCCCCTGCACATATCTGATGTTCATGGCGGCCCTGAGGTGCGGCCGGGTTTTTTGGGCAGTAAGGATAACCGCAGCGATATGCCGGGAGGCCCCGAACGCGGCCGGCGCCGGCGCCAGGACCCCCTGGGGGGTTTTGAGGAGGCGCCCCGGGAACGCGGCCACGTGCTCCGGGCCTTCGGCATAAGGGAGGGCGTAGCCCAGATTGCTCATCACCTCGGGGATGAGGGGGGAGATGTCTTCCCGGATAAGGCGGCCGGCCGCGGCTTGCAATTCCTCTAAAACGCCATATTTGGCCATCTCCCTGGCAAAAGGGGCGTAAGGGTTCACCGGCCCCACGCCCTGCCCCAGAGGTAAGCCGTGGCGCAGGGCCGACCTTACCAGGTCCCGGGCCTGATTCACGGCCTCGGGCACGGTCAAGCCCCGGGCCAGGTGCGCGGCCAGGGCCGTGGCCAGAAGACACCCGGAGCCGTGGTTGTGGGGGGCGGGCAACCTGGTTCCATGCAGGTGATAGGCATTGTTGCCGTCGGTGAGCACGTCCACCGGGTCGCCCGCCAGATGCCCCCCCTTGGCCAGGACCCAGGCGGGCCCCTGGGCTTGGAGTTTGCGGGCCGCGTCCTCGAGATCGGCCGGGGTGGCGATGGCCATGCCAGTGATACGCTCGGCTTCGGGGACGTTGGGGGTGAGGATGGCGGCCAGGGGGAAAAGCTTCGATTTGAGAAGTTCTATGCCTTCCTCGTCCAGGAGCGCCCCGCCCCGGCCCGCGGCCAGGACCGGATCCAGGACCACGGGAGGCAATTCGGGCAGATCCCTGAGCCGCCGGGCGATAATGTTAACAATGGCCCCGCTGCCCACCAGGCCGATTTTGACCGCGTCCACCGGAAAATCGGCCAACACCGCGTCCAGTTGGGCGGCCGCCACCTCCTCGGCCACCGGGTGCACGGCATGCACCCCCAGGCTGTTCTGCACGGTCAGCGCAGTGACCACCGTCAGCCCGTAGACCCCCAAAAGGGTGGCGGTTTTGAGGTCCTGCTGGAGCCCCGCCCCGGCGCCCGGGTCCGACCCGGCCAGGATGAGCACGGTTTTCATGAGATCCTCCGCCAATGTCCGAGGCAGCGCCGGGCCTCGGCCACCAGGGCCCGGCGGTAGTCCCAGGAGAGGTAGGCGTTGCGGGCGATGCGCAGCTCCGCCAGGGCCATGTACAGGGGGTTGAGCGCGAAAATCCGCCGGGTGAGGCCGTCGTCCGCGGGCAGGGCTTTCAGGTATGACTGGAAAAAGCCCTGAATGGCGGCTTCGCTGTCGGCAAACTCCCGGCCCCGCCAACCCCAGGCGTGGCGCAGTTCCCCGGCCACCCAGGAGAGGTCGAAGAGGCGGTCGCCGGCCCCCAGGCGTTCCAAATCCACCGCCAGGGCCCGGCCGTTGGGGAACAAAAAATTGGTGGGGGTGGCGTCGCCGTGCAGAAGCACCTGCCGATCGGGGAACGCCGCCCAGAGCCGCGGCCATTCCCGGCGGGCTTCGGCCAGATGCGCCGCGTCCTCCGGGGAGAGAAGTCCCAGATTCTGAAGCTGTCCCTGAAGTTTCTCAAAATAGGCGAAAACCGGGTCAGAAGACACCGGTGCGGGGGGCACGGGCCGGGTGTGAAAAAAGGCCAGAAGTTCCGCCAGGTTCGCTAATTTATGAAGGCAGGTTTCCGGTCCCCGGCCCTGGGCCGCGTCGGCCAGATAATAATCCAGGTCAGGGCCGGCGATGCCCTCCAGCAGCAGCCCCAACCGCACCCCGACAGACCGGCCCAGCAGGCGGGGAATCAGGCCGGCGGCGGTCAGCCCCAGGTCCCGGGCCGCCAGGTAATTCTGATATTCCTGAGCCAGGGACCGGTCCTGGGGGGTGGCGGGGAGCTGATCCGCAAAAAATTTTCCCACCAGCCCGGCGCCATTGCCGTTGCCCTCCAGGGAAAAGCGGAACACCGGCCGGGAGCCCCGGAGGCGCTTAAGGGTGACGCCGGTCCCGCAATCGGCCCCCAGGTGCGGCAAGAGCACCCGGTTCAGGGGATGGTCGGCGGGCAGGCGGGTCATGATAACGGGTCCCCCATGAGTTTCAGGGCCTCCAGGCAGCAGCCCAGGGCCCCGGCGAACTGGGGGTGGGGCGGGACCCGCACCTCATAGGCGCCGCCCTGCCGCAGAAAATTCACCACCGCCCGGTTGCGGGCCACGCCCCCCACGAAGACCAGTCGGGGGCAGGCGTAGCGGTGCATCATGGCCAGGGCCCGCCGGCTCACCGAGGCGTTCACCCCGGCGGCCAGGCCGGCCGGGGGCACTCCCTCCAACAGGTAGCCGATGAGTTCGCTCTCCCCGAAAATGGCGCAGGTCTGGGACACGGCCACCGGGTCTTGCCAAAAGGCGCTGAAATCCCGCAGGGGCATCTTGAGAAAGCGGGCCATGTTTTCCAGATAGCGGCCGGTGCCCGCGGCGCAGCGGTCATTGGTGACAAAATCGAACACCCGGCCGTTTTGAATATAGAGCACCTTGGTGTCCTGGCCGCCCATCTCCAGGACCAGAAAATGGTCCCAGCCGGTGAAGAAGCGGGCCGCCAGGAATACCGCCCGGATTTCGGTGATGGAAGGCGCCAGCCCCTTGAGCAGGGTTTTGCCGTAGCCCGTGGTCACCAGGGCCCGGGGTTGGTCGAGTCCCAACTGCTGCCAGTCGATGCGAAGGCTTCCCTCTCCCTTTTTCAGAATATCGCGGTAAAAATCCAGGCTGTCCAGGCGGCGCCGGGTGAAGCGGCCTTTATCATGATAGACCAGTTTCACATACCTGCTGCCGAAATCCAGGCCCAGGGCGGCGGAAGATCTCTGGGGGAGGGGGCCAGGGGCCGCGGGCCCCTGCCCCC
>JBGSLA010000016.1:0-7722 GCA_041740935.1 Desulfobaccales bacterium
GGCCCTGGCGCTGCTGGCGGCCGTGGGCCTGCCGGTGGCGGGTTGGGGCGCCGCCCACGATCCCGACCAGGCCCTGAAAATCGCCTCCGGCCTGGGTTTCCCGGTGGTCCTGAAACTTTCCGCCCCATCCCTGGTGCACAAAACCGAGGCCGGCGGGGTCCTGCTCAACCTGCAGGACCTCCCCCAGGTGGCCGGGGCCTTCGACCGCTTAGCCAGCCTGGCCGACCGGCACCTGCCCGCCGGCGAAGCCTGGGAGGTGGTGGTCATGAAGCAGGTGTCCGGGGGTGAGGAGGTGCTCCTGGGGGCCCGCCGGGATCTGTCCTTCGGACCGCTGATGGCCTTCGGGGCCGGCGGCATCTGGACCGAAATCCTGGAGGACGTGGCCCTGCGGGTGGCTCCCATCAGCCCCCGGGAGGCCCGCCGCCAAATCCTCGAAACCAAAATCGGCGGCATCCTGTCCGGGGCCCGAGGGCGGCCGCCGGCCGATCTGGAGGTCCTGGGCCGGGGCCTGTCAGTCCTGTCCCACCTCATGGACCGCTTCCCCCTGATCCAGGAAATTGATTTAAATCCGGTGCGGGTTTTCCCCGGGGAAATGGGTATGGTGGCCCTGGACGCCCGGATCAGGGTAGGGGGGGGAGGGGAGGGCTTTAAGCTTTAAGCTTTAAGCTGTAAGCCTTAAGCTAAAAGCTTTGGGCTTTGAAATTTTGAGATACCAACAGCCGCTCATGAGCCCTCGCCTCCCTCAGGACCATGAAAAGGCCTGGTGGCACATCGCGGCCTTGCGGCCGCAACCAAACAAAAAAATTGTGGGCGTTTTCCTTTCGTTGTAAGTTCGGGTTTACGACAACCAAAAAACTTGCCAACAGAGAGGAAAACGCCGTGAAAACCTTTATACAGAAATATGAGCATGATGTCATGGGATCTCTTTCGGGCTTTGACCGTTTGGTCTTGCGGGGCCTTCTGCACCGCCTGTTCTATCCCAATGGCATGGATTATTGCCTGGCTTTTTTGGGGGTGCTCTTGAAGGATTTTGGCCAATACGTCCTCCAGGTGACCACTCGTCTCAAGGAGGCCTCCCTGGCCCTGGCCCGGCGCACCGGCCGCCCCAGCCAATATCTGGCCTCCAGTCAAGTGCGCAAGGACGAACTGGCTCGGGAGATAGCCGCCCGGGACCGCCTGACCGAGGGGCTGATCTGCGTCCTGAGCTGTGTCGAGCCCTGCCTGACTTTTGAGATTCACCGCCACCGGGAGTCCAAAAGGCTCCAGATCCGCCCGCATCGCAGCAAGTGCCTGCACCTCTATCACTATTTCCTTCATCCCGAATTCGGTTTTATGAGCGCCCGGCTGCAGACCTGGTTTCCCCTGACCATCCAGGTGTGTCTCAACGGCCGGGAGTGGCTCGCCCGGCAACTGCAGCGGGAGGGCATCGCTTATCAGCAGCGGGGCAACTGTTTCACCTGGATCGAGGACCCGGGCCGGGCCCAGGAGATTATGGCGCAGCTGCTGCGTACCCCCTGGCCCACCTTTTTAAACGAGCTCGCCGGGCAGCTCAATCCCATCCACCGGGAGCTGTTTGGGGACTTCGACCTGCGCTACTACTGGTCGGCGCATCAGAGCGAATGGGCCACCGACATCATGTTTAAAGACCCCGAGAAGCTGGCCGGCATTTATCCCCGGTTTTTGCGCCACGGCCTCACCACCTTTGCCAGCCCGGACGTGATGCGCTTTCTGGGACGCAAACTTCCCCCCACGGGCCATCTCCCCCCGACCTTCGCCGCCGAGGTGGTCAGCCGTCTGCGCCGGCGGCCCGAAGGCATCCGGATCAAGCATCGGGTGGGCAGCAATCATATCAAGCTCTATGACAAGCAGGGGTCCAACCTCCGGGTGGAGACCACCATCAACGATCCCCGGGACTTCAAGGTGCTGCGGCGCAAGGCGGGAGACGACCAGGGAGAACTGGCCTGGCGCCCCCTGCGGAAAGGGGTGGCCGACCTGCACCGCCTGGCCCAGGTCTCGGAGGCTGCCAACCGGCGTTATCTCAAGGCCCTGGCCGCGGTCCAGGACACGACCTCCCTGGGTGCGCTCACGGAGAAATTGTGCCGGCCCACGTTCCTTAAGGGGCGCCGGCTGCGGGCCTTAAATCCCTATGGACCGGAAGACCTGGCCCTCCTCAAGGCGGTGGCCCGCGGCGAGTTCGCCATTAACGGCTTCCGCAACCGGGACTTGGCCAAACTCCTCTATGCTTCGGATCAGGAGCCTACACTTACTGAGAAGCGCCGCCAATCGGGGGCCATAACCCGGAAACTGCGCCTGCTGCGGGCGCATGGCTTGATCAAAAAGGTGCCCAAGAGCCACCGCTATCATCTGACTGCCGGTGGGTCCAAGGCCATCTCAGCCATCATTGCCGCCCTGCACGCCGACACCGATTCTTTAATTAAATTAGCAGCATGAAAGAAAATTCTTTCTCAAAAAAATAAAAACTCGGATTCAGTAGCACAGGCGTCCCGCCTGTGCATCCTTTGATTTTGGGAACCGAATATTTTTGGTGCGCGGGGCGCACCCCATATAAAGTTCCTCACCCGATGGAATTTTGCCACGCTGTCAATAACCATGTTTTTTTCTGCTTAAAGCTTATAGCTTATAGCTTATAGCTTATAGCCTTCCCTATGCTGAGTTTTCTGATCGGTTTGCTGGCTGGCCTGTTCGGCGGTTTGGTGGGGCTGGGGGGAGGGGTGGTGATGATCCCCCTCATGGTGCGGTTTTTCGGGTTTCATCAGCACCAGGCCCACGGCACCAGCCTCATGGCCCTGGTGTTCACCGGTCTGACCGGGGCCGCGGTCTATGGCCTGGAAGGCACCGTTGACCCTCTGGCCGCGGGACTGCTGGCCGCCACCGCGGTCCTCACCGCCAGGTTCGGGGCTTTGTTCGGCAACTCCCTGCCGGAGTGGAAGCTGAAGATGTCCTTCGGCGTTTTTGTCATTTGCGTCTCCCTTCTCCTTCTTTTGAAACCCTTTTACGCCCAGTGGAGCCAGCGGGTGCCCATGGTTCTCGAGGTGGTCATTCTTCTCCTGAGCGGGGTGGTTTCCGGCTTTTTCGCGGGCCTCATGGGGGTGGGCGGAGGCTCTCTCATGGTGCCGGCCATGGTCCTGTTTCTGGGCTTCAGCCAGCATCTGGCCCAGGGGACCTCCTTGTTGGCCATGGTGCCGGCCGGGGCCGCCGGCGCCTACACCCACTGGCGCCTGGGCAACGTGGTGTTCGGCGTGGTCCCGGGTATGGCGGTGGGCATCATCATCGGCACCTCAGGCGGCGGCTACCTGGCCCACTTACTCTCCGAGGCGGCCCTGCGGGGCATTTTCGCCGCAGTGCTGATTATCCAGGGAGTGCGGGATATCAGGAAGAGTTTAAAAATCCGGCGAAGCCTTGCCGGGGCCTGAAAAGAAACAGCATTGGAGGCGCTCATGAGGGGCGTTTATTGCCGGCGCTTTCTAATGTAGGGACAGCCAGCCCCCGCCTGTCCTCGGCGGGCAGGCGAGGGCATTTGCCCATATATCAGGCGAAAACCTAAAAACATGTGCCACACAAACGTTACCACCAATCATCGGTAGCACGGGCATCCTGCCCGTGCCGGGACGGGCTGGAAGCCCGTCCTACCGGTTATAGCTATGATTGGCGGAAAAGCAGAGATGGATATTAAACAGCATAATACCTTTTATCTCTGAAGGAACCCCATGAAGGAAATCACCCCCCCGGAGGCGGCTGACCTCCTGCGGCCCAGCCGCCGGGCCGTGGCCTTAACCGGGGCCGGCATCTCGGTAGAATCGGGCATTCCCGATTTTCGCAGCCGGGACGGCCTGTGGTCCCGCTTTGACCCCATGGAGTACGCCACCATTCGGGCCTTCCGGACAGACCCGGCCAAGGTCTGGGTCATGCTTCGGGAAATGGACGAGATCCTGGTCAAGGCCCGGCCCAACCCGGCCCACCTCGCCCTGGCGGAACTGGAAGAGCGGGGCCATCTCCTGGGGATCATCACCCAGAACGTGGACAATCTGCACCAGGCGGCGGGCAGCCAAAACGTCGTGGAATATCACGGCAACGCCCACCGCTTCGCCTGTCTGAGCTGCCAAAACACCTGGCCCCGGGAAGCCCTGGATTTCAGCCGCCTGCCCCTTTTTTGCCGCTGCGGCGGCCTCATCAAGCCGGATGTGGTCTTTTTCGGGGAGGCCATCCCCGCTGAGGCCGGCGCCAGGGCCGAGGCCCTGGTCCGGGCCTGCGATCTGCTGCTCCTCATCGGCACCTCGGGGGAAGTAGCCCCGGCCAACATCCTGCCCCAGGCGGCCAAAAGCCAAGGCGCCCTCATCCTGGAAAGCAACCTGGAGCACACCGGCCTCACTTCCCGGGTCACCGACTACTTCCTTCCCGGCCCCGCAGGGGAGGTGTGGCCTTTGGTAATGAAGGCCTTATGATGCTTAATGCCAGGGTGCGTTCAAAAAAGTATTATTAGTAAGCATATACTATACCTATCAAATCCCCCTAAATCCCCCTTTAGCAAAGGGGGACTTCTGCTTGCCCAGGTCTTGAACCCCCCTTTTTTAAAGGGGCAGGGGGGATTTGTTCTCTTCCGGGACCGGCCAGAACTCCGGATCGTGCTAACTCCCATTATTCTTATATAAAAGAAGAACCGGCGGCTTTATTTTTCCTGCTTTGATGGCAACCTGGTATGAGGGGGGAACCGATGGATAAGAATGAAGCCAGGGGCATTTTGGAAGAAATTTTTGACGAGTTCAAAAGCCGCTCCCGGGAGGAACTGCTGGGGCCCATCTCCCAGCCGGCCTGTCTGGAGATGACCGGCCCCAGCGGCGCGGTCTATCAGATTGAATTCGAAGCCTTGTGGGATGCCGCACCCGGCAGTGACCTGCGGGTCATGGCCTCCATCGACGACGGCGGCCTGCTCAGCGCGTTTGCGCCCCTGACCGGCGGTTTTCTGGTTTCCCCTCAGGGGAAGGTCGTTGATTGCAAGATCAACTAGATATTATCCAGTTTCCCGTCCTTGAGGTGGTACACTGTATCAAAACCCTCGATCATGCGGGCGTCGTGGGTCACGGTGATGACTGCGGTCTGATTTTCCCGGGCGATTTTTTTGAGCATCTCCATGACCTTCTTGCCCCGGACGGTGTCGAGGGACGCGGTGGGCTCATCGGCCAAAATGAGTTTGGGGCGGTTGGCCAGGGCCCGGGCGATGGCCACCCGCTGCTGTTCGCCGCCGGAAAGCAGGGCCGGCAGGGAATGGGCCCGCTCGGAAATCTCCATATAATCCAACAACTCCTGCACCCGGCGTTCGGCCTCCCCGCCGTTTAAGCCCACCAGATTGAGGGGAAAGAGCACGTTTTCCCGGCCTGTGAGGAAGGGAATGAGGTTGGCGCTCTGGAAGACAAAGCCGATTTTTTCCCGGCGCAGGCGGCGCACGTCGGCGAGGGTCTTGCCTTCCTGATAAATGGTGTCCCCATCGAAGACCACGGCGCCGGCGGTGGGTTCGAGAATCAGGCTGACGCACAACAGCAGGGTGGTCTTGCCCGAACCCGAGGGACCCATGAGGGCCGCCAGTTCCCCGGCGTGGACGGCCAGGCTGACCCCATCCAGGGCCCGCACCTCCAGGCGGCCGCTGCC
The DNA here is from genome assembly GCA_041740935.1 of Desulfobaccales bacterium. Classification (GTDB taxonomy): domain Bacteria; phylum Desulfobacterota; class Desulfobaccia; order Desulfobaccales; family 0-14-0-80-60-11; genus JBGSLA01. The sequence goes on from JBGSLA010000016.1 coordinate 5,665, forward strand.
GAAAACCTTGGTCAGACCGGTGATCTCCAGGACAGCCATCAATGCCCTCCCAGGGCCAGGGCGGGCTCGGTCTTCAGGACCTGCCAGATTCCCAGAACGCTGGCCAGGATACCGCCCGCCAGGGCCACGGCAAAGGTGGCCATGGTGTCCGGGGCCATGATCAGGATCTTGCGGGGAAACAGGTCGGCAATATTGTAAATCACCAACAGGCCGAACCCAAAGCTGCTGACGGTCATGAGCAGGGACTCTTCCAGGATCATCCGGGCAATTACCCAATTGGGCGCGCCGATGAGCTTCATCACCGCGATGCTGCGAATCTTCTCCATGGTGAAGGTGTAGATCACCAGGGAGATGATCACCACCGCCACAACCATCAACAAAATCCGGAAGAAACCGAGCTGCGCGGTCATGCGGGCCAATTTGCCCCTGACCACCAAATCGATTTCCTCCTGGGTGGTAAACACCGAAAAATAGAGCCAGTCCCGGATATGTTGGGCCACCCGGGCGGGGTCGGCGCCGGGGGCCAATTTTACCAAAATGGCGTTGATGGTGTGGGTGTCGGGTTGCAGGCGGGGGAGGAGCTTCTCCGCTTCCTGGGGGGTCATGCCGCCCCCCGTCAGGCTCCGCCGCTGGCGCTCCCTTTGGTTGCGCACCTCCTGATTGTCCCGCTGAAACAGGAACTCCTGGGCGTCTTCCAGAGACAGATAGACCAGAGCTTCGCCGTCGCTGGCCACCGCCTCCCGGGTGAGTCCCACCACCGTGAAGGTGTGCAGCCCCAGGGGGACCCGGTCCCCCAGCTTGACTCCCAGCTTCTCGTGGGCCACCATTTCATAGTGGGCGTGTTTGATGGGCCGGCCCTGGGTGAGTTGGCGCGGCCCGCCCAGGCCGCTGAAGACGTCATAGCCGACGATGCTGAAGCGCCTGGTCTCCCCCATGATTTCACGTTCCACCGGATAGTAGATGAAGGGGCTGGCCTGCTCCACCCCCGGCACCGCGGCCAGGCTGTAGTGGAAGAACTCCGGCATGCTGGACTGCTCGTTGAACGGGCCGCCCCGGTCCCGCTCCACCACCCAGAGATCCGGGCCGGTGTGGGCGATGAGCGCGGTGCCTTCATAGACATTGCCCCGGTAAAGGCCGTTCATGGTCAGGACAATGGTGAACAGAAGGCCCACGCCGATGATGGTGGCCAGAAAGCGCCCCTTGTGGAGCTTCAGGTCTCTGATGGCCAGGTCCATTATTGTGCCTTGCCCTCTGGAGTCTTGACCACCGCCTTGACCCGGGCCCCCTCCTTGAGATTGACCGGCTGGGCGACTACCAGGTCCCCTGCCTTGAGGCCCTCCAAAACCGCGGTTCTTTTGTCGTCATGCACTCCCAAACTGACCGGCCGGAAGGCCAGGCGGCCCTGGTCCACCACCATGACCCCGGCTTGGTCGTCCCGGTGGACAATGGCCCCCAGGGGCACGGCCGGGCCTTTCTGGATGCCGGTGAAGATGGTGACTTCCGCCTCTTCGCCGATGACCAGGGGTTCGGGGTTCTGGTCAAAGGCGACGTTCACCTCCAACTCCCGGGTGACGGTATCGGCTTCTTTATTAAGGCGGGCCACCTTCCCCTGGTAGCGCCGGCCGGAGCGCAGGCGGATGTCGGCCGTTTGGCCCTCCCGGAGCTGGGCGATCTGGCTGGCGTCGATCCAGGCCGCCACCCAGACGGTGCCCAGATCCACCATCTGGAAGATGGGCGCGCCGGGGGCCACGGTGCTGCCCACTTCGGCCTTGCGCACCGTGATCAGGCCGTCCATGGGGGCGAGAATGCGGGTGTAACCGAGGAGCGCCTCGGAGGCCTTGACTTCGGAGTCGGCCTGGGCCGCCTGGGCCGCCTGGGCCGCCACCTGGGCCTGGGCCGCAGCCTGTTCGCTTTCCGCCAGACGCAGTTGGGCCCGGGTGGTGTCCATGGCCGCCTCGGAGATATAGCCCGGCTTAAAAACCTCCAGATCCCGGCGGTAATTGCTTTGGGCCAGGTTCAGATTGGCCTGGGCCTTGGCCGCGTCCGCCTGGGTGCGGC
>JBGSLA010000017.1:0-25712 GCA_041740935.1 Desulfobaccales bacterium
CAGGACCCTCAAACTCTGGCGCAGCAGTTCCTCCAGGGTGCGGGCGCCCTGGGTAAAAACTGTATCCAGGGCCCGCTCCGCCGGGTTTTTGGCGTAGCCCAGGTTCAACAGGGCCGACAGGGCGTCCTGGCGCTCCCGCTCCCGGGGTGGAAGCGGTTGGCTGGCCGGGGCGGCGGCGCCCAGGCGGTACCTCAACTCCAGGATGATGCGCTCCGCGGATTTGCGGCCCACCCCGGGGATGCTGGACAGGCGTTTGATGTCGTTGGTGGCCAAAACCTGGTGCAATTCCTCGGAGGAAATGCCGCTCAGGATGTTTAAGGCCATGCGGGCCCCGATGCGATGAATAGCCAGGAGTTCCAGGAAAAGCTCCTTTTCCTCCGGATCGATAAAGCCGAAAAGTTCGATGGTGTCATCCAGGACCCGGGTGTGGATGTGCAGGGCAGCCGCGCCCGGGGGGTCGGGGAGGGCGTAGAAGGTGTTGAGGGAGATATAGACCAGGTATCCCACCCCGCCGACCTTGACCAGGGCCTGACCGGGGTTTTTGGCGAGGATTTCCCCCTCCAGAAAGCCGATCATCAGGCGGGGTCCAGGCGGCTGTGGAAGTAGTGGCAGACCCCCACCGCCAAGGCGTCGGCGGCGTGATGGCTCATCACTTTCAGCCCGAGAAGACTTTCCACCATCATCTTTACCTGGACCTTGGTGGCCTGGCCGAAACCCACCACCGCCTTTTTCACCACCAGCGGCGGATACAGGTGGATGGGCACTTCGGCCTGGGCCGCGGCCAGGATCACCACCCCCCGGACCTGTCCCAGGATGAAGGCGGTCTTCACATTGGCGGCCAGGAACATGTCCTCCAGGGCCAGGGACTGGGGCCGGTGTTGGCGCAACAGGTCAGTGAGGCCGTCATAAATTTGACAGAGGCGCAGTTCCAGGGGGGCCTTGCTCTTGGGGGCGATCTGGCCGTGGGCCAGGTGATTCAGCCGGTTCATTTCCCCCTTAATCACTCCGAAGCCGGTGAACCGGGAGCCCGGATCCACCCCCATCACCACCCGGGTCATAGCAGGGCCTCTAAGATCCGGTCGGGGATGTCGAAATTGGCGAACACGTTGTTGACGTCGTCATGATCCTCCAAGGATTCCACCAGCTTCAGGAGGGACAGGGCCTTGTTCTCCTCGGCAATGGCCACCGTGGTTTTGGGGCGCAGTTGCAGTTCCGCCAGGACCGGCTCAAAACCCCGGGACTCCAGGGCCTCTTTGACCTCCACAAACGCGGTGGGGTCGGTGAGCACCTCAAATTGGCTCTCGGTGGCCTGGAGGTCCTCGGCGCCGCAGTCCAGCGCCGCTTCGAGGAGCTCATCCTCTTTCACCGCAGCCTGATCAAAGACGATGACCCCCTTTTTGTCGAACATCCAGGACACGCAGCCCGGCTCCCCCAAACTGCCGCCATGCTTGACGAACAGATGGCGCACATCGGAGACCGTGCGATTTTTGTTGTCGGTGAGGGAGTCCACCATGAGGGCCACCCCTTCAGGCCCATAGCCCTCCAGGACCACTTCGTCCAGACTGGCGCCGCCGCTGTCCCCGGCCCCTTTGGTGATGGCCCGCTGAATATTGTCCTTGGGCATATTTTCCTGCTTGGCCGCGGCAATGGCGGCCCGCAGGCGGGGGTTGCCGTCCGGATCGGCCCCGCCTAGGCGGGCGGAAACGGTGATTTCTTTGGCCAGTTTGCCGAAAATTTTCCCCCGCTTGGCGTCAGCCGCGCCTTTTTTGCGTTTGATGGTGCTCCATTTGGAATGACCGGACATGGGCGCCTTGTCCTCCTTTAATCCCTGGACTTTCTCAACCCGGCGGCGATGAAGGGCTCTCGACCTTCGGCGGTTTGCCGGTCCGTTTGCCGAGGCCGAGAAGATAATATTCCTTGCTGGCCGGCCGTGAGCCCGCCGGTTTGATGCGGTGGCACTGCCTGAACGCCTTTTTGAGGCTGGCGCTTAAGGTCTCGGAATCCGGCCCCTCAAAGATTTTTACCAGGAAATGGCCTCCGGGGGCCAACAGTTCCTGAGCCGCCTCCCAGGCCCGTTGGGCCAGCTCCAGCGACCGTTGTTGATCCACCCCTTTGATGCCGCTGGTCTTGGGCGCCATGTCACTGACGACCACATCAAAGTAATGACTTTGGGTCCGGATGGCCTCAAAGTCTAGACTTTTAACATCTCCGGGGAAAAAGTATAGGGGATGGACCAGGGGCACCCGGGGCGCCTCCATATCCACCCCCACCACCAAACCCTCCGGACCGACGCGGCCGGCGAGGTACTGGAGCCAGGAACCGGGACTGCAGCCCAGGTCCAATACCCGTTGGCCCCGCCGAAAAAGCCGGTATTTCCGGTCAATGGCCTTCAGCTTATAGACCGCTCGGGATACAAACCCTTCGGCCCGGGCCTGGCGCCGATATGCATCCGTCACCCCGGGGCGGGGCATGGCTCTCCTATTCCTATCTTCTCAAATTAATTGACTTTCTTTTATCACAGGATGTCATCCAGGGCAATACAAATCCCGAAACCAAGCCTGTCAATATCTTGACGAAACCGCCGAACTTTGACGGCTAAGACCCATACTTTCACCTGAGCAAACCTCGTCCAGGCCATAAAAACCTAAGAGAACAAGGCACATCCACGCTCCTGGCCCCCTGGCACGGTCATTGCTTCCTGTCAGGTTAAACCCAGACTTGGAGTCACCATGGCCAAAGAGAAAGCTCCAGAGACCGATGCTGCATCTCCTGCCGGCAAAACCGGACGCAAACTCAGTCTGAAAAAGATCTTGATCCTGGCCGTGCTTGGTCTGGTGCTGGCCGGAGGAGGACTGGTGGCCTACATTATCATGGTGGACGAGCCCCCCGCCGGCAAAGAAGCCCATGCCGGCCAGAGCGCCGCCAAACACCGGGTCAACATGCCCCTGGATCCCTTCCTGGTCAATCTGGCCGACAGAGAAACTCGGCGCTACCTGAAGTTAAAGGTGGAACTGGAAGTTGATGACGAGGCCACCCTCAAGGAACTGGAAAAGTCCCTGCCCCGCATCCGGGACACCCTCATCCTGCTCCTGAGCGGCAAGACCTACCTGGATCTCTCCTCCTTCGAGGGCAAGCAGCAGTTAAAAGATGAAATCAAAAAAAGAGTCACGGCCCTCCCCGGCGGCAAAAAAGTGAGCGACGTCTTTTTCACCGAGTTCGTGGCCCAATAGGCAACCGCCATGTCCAAGGTCCTGTCCCAGGAAGAAGTGGATGCCCTCCTCAAGGGCCTGATCGATGGGGAAATTGAGGTTGAGGCCGACCAGGAGGCCTTAAGGTCTGGCATCACCAACTACGACTTCACCTCCCAGGAGCGCATCATCCGGGGCCGCATGCCCACTATGGAAGTGATCAATGAACACTTCGCCCGGGCTTTCCGCATTTCCCTCTCCATGATCCTGCGCCGCACCGTGGATATCCAGACTAATTTTGTGCAGATGATCAAATTCGGGGAATTCCTCAGATCACTGCCCTTGCCCGCCAGTTTCAACATTTACAAAATGGATCCCCTCCGGGCCCAAAGTCTTATGGTCATGGACAGCAAGCTGGTTTTTGCCCTGGTGGAGTGTTTCCTCGGGGGAAGCGCCAAAACCCGGTTTAAAATCGAAGGCCGGGATTTCACCAGCATCGAGCGGCACCTTATTCAAAAGGTGGTGGTCATGGCCTTCCAGGATCTGGAAAAGGCCTGGGCCCCGGTCCACCCTGTCAAAATGCATCTGGTGCGGGTGGAGATCAACCCCATGTTCGTGGGCGTCGCCACCCCCAACGACATTATGGTCATCAGTAAGTTCCAGGTGGAAATGGAGCAAGCCGAGGGCTTTATTACGATCTGCATGCCGTATGCCACCATTGAGCCCATTAAAGGCAAGCTATATTCCGGCTTCCAAAGTGAACAACTGGAACATGACAACCGCTGGACCTCCCGTATTCAGGATCAGGTTCGGGATATGGAAGTGGAGGTGGTGGTGGAATTGGCCTCCACCGTCATGCGGGCCAGGGAGTTGCTGGACTTGGCCGCCGGAGACATCATCATGTTCAACAAAAAGGTGAACGATCCCCTTTTGGGCAAGGTGGAGGGTATCCCCAAATTCACCGGCTCTGCCGGGCAGCTTTTCAATGCCAAGGCATTCAAGGTTAAGGGATTGCTTCATCCCCAACCCTAACCGTTCCAACTGCGGAGGATAACCGGCCCATGGCTACCCTGAACAACCCCCAAACGGTAGAAGATTTTGACTGGGAAAAACCTCTGGAGGAAAGCCCGGCGGCTCCGCTGGCCAATGTCCCCGAAACCGACAGCGTTTCCGGACCTGCGGTTTCGGCTCCACGGGAAATTTTGGATAAGCATCCCAGTTTGGAACTTCTCCTGGATATCCCCCTGGAAATAACCGCCGAGTTGGGCCGTACCCGCATGATTATCAACGATCTGCTCCAGTTGGGCCAAGGTTCGGTAATTGAGCTGAACAAACTGGCCGGGGAACCTCTGGAGATCCTGGTGAATCAGAAGCTCATTGCCCGGGGGGAGGTTGTGGTGGTCAATGAAAAATTCGGCATCCGTCTCACGGATATCATCAGCCCCCTGGATCGCATCAAACAACTAGGATAGCGCGGCCATGCTCTGGTTGGGGAACTGGCTTACCTTCATCTCCTTGGCAATCACCCCTGAGGGCCCTGCCTCTTCTTCGCCCTTGGCGGTGCCGGACTTCCCCTTCTGGCACTATCTGGTGAAGATCCTGATCATTTTGAGCGCCATGGTGGGCCTCTTACTCCTGGGTCTGGCTCTGTGGAAGCGGTTGGCTGTTAAGTATCAACGGCATCCGGCCCTTATTCAGATTCTGGCCACCCATTACCTGGCTCCCAAGCAGGCCCTGATTCTGGTGGCCGTGGGGCAGGAAACCTTTTTGTTGGCCAGCTCTGCCAATAATCTCAGCGTCATCCCGCTGGTGAAAGAAATATCCGGTGGGCTGCCGGCGTCGTTGTCCCCTCCGCAGGTCTGACCGGGGGAAAGGGATCCCTGAATGCGCGGCACAGGAATCATGCTCATTACGGTTGCCATCCTTCTGACTCTAGGAGACACGACCTCGGCCTGGGCCGCTTCTACCTGGAATCTGGACCAGGTCCTGGCCCCCGAGCGCCTGACCACCTCCCTCACCCTGGTTCTCATCCTCACCGTCCTGTCGCTGGCCCCGGCTCTGATTATCATGGTCACTTCCTTCACCCGCCTGGTAGTGGTGTTTTCCTTCCTGCGCCATGCCCTGGGAACCCAACAGATGCCCCCCAGCCAGGTGCTCATCGCCCTTTCCCTGTTCCTGACGTTTTTTATCATGTCCCCGGTGTGGCAGGACATCCAGACCACCGCAGTGAAGCCCTATATGGAAAAGAGCCTCACGGGTGAGGAAGCCGTCCAACGCGGCCTTCAGCCTTTGAAAACCTTCATGGGGAATCAAACCCGGGAAAAGGACCTGGCCCTCTTTCTGACCATCATGAAGTCCAAGCGGCCCCAAAATTTCCAGGAAACCCCCATCCTGGCAGTCATCCCGGCTTTTATGATCAGTGAACTGCGCACTGCGTTTGAAATCGGCTTTTTACTCTATCTCCCCTTTCTCATCATCGACATGGTGGTGGCCTCCGTCCTGCTTTCCATGGGCATGATGATGCTGCCCCCGGTCATGATCTCCCTGGTATTCAAGGTGCTCTTGTTTGTTTTAGTGGACGGCTGGAATCTGCTGGTGGGCTCCCTGGTGCGGAGTTTCCATTAAATAACCTTCATGGAGATTGATCTCAAATGACTCCGGAACTTGTCATGCAACTGGCCCAGCAATCCATCAAGGTGACCCTGCTGGTTTCCTTGCCCATATTAGGAATCGGCCTTCTGGTGGGAGTTCTGGTCAGTCTGGTCCAGGCCGCCACCCAAATCCAGGAGATGACCCTGACCTTTGTCCCCAAAATCTTGAGCATCTTTATCGGCCTCTTGTTCCTGTTACCCTGGATCATGCATCAACTGTGCGGTTTTACCATAGAACTTTTAACCAATCTGCCCAATTATACTCGCTGATGCAGGCGACCATGGCTGATCTCATCCAACTCTGGCAAAACTTCCTTCTGGTGGCCCTGCGCACCGGGTGCCTGTTGTATTTTTGCCCGCCGTGGAACAGCCATCTGCTCCCCGGCACGATCAAGGCTTTCTCGATCCTCGGCCTGTCCCTGGCTCTCACCCCGGTGGTTTCGCCCTTTTTGCCGCCTTTCCCTGACAATTGGACCGCCGGTGTATCTCTGGTGATCCGGGAATTTCTCATTGGGTTGGGGTTCGGCCTGGTTTTCCGCTTCCTGTTCGCCGGCATTCAGATGGCCGGTGATCTGGTGGCCGTGCAGATGGGTTTCGGGGTCGCCACCCTGTTTGACCCCCAGACCCAGGCGCAAAATACCTACCTGGCGGAACTCCTGGTATTGGTGGCCACCCTCATTTTCCTTACCATGAACGGCCATCATGCCCTCCTGCTCTTATTAACCCAAAGTTTTCAGGAGGTCCCGCTGACGGCCGGCATTCATCTCCCGAGCACTCTGTTCGCCTGCGTGCCATACCTGGGAACCCTCATGTGCAACCTCACCGTGCAATTATTGGCGCCGGTACTGGCCCTGTTGTTTCTCACCCAACTGGCCCTCGGCCTGGTGGCTCGGGCCGTCCCCCAGATCCAGGTGATGTTTGTCAGTCTGCCCCTCACCATCGGTTTGGGTCTCTTTTTCTTCTCCCTTACCCTGATGGTGACCGGACCGGCTCTGGTGGATCAGTTTGTCGCCCTGAAAATTCCTCTGGATCAAATCTTAAGGGCCTGGAAGAACTGAGCTATGGCTGAGGATTCCTACCAAGACCGCACTGAACAACCGACTCCCAAGCGGCGCTCCGAAGCCCGACAGAAGGGGCGCGTAGCCCGCAGTCGAGACCTCTCCGCGGCGGTGGTGCTCATCACCGGCCTGGGAGTCCTGGTTTTTGGCGTCTCCACCATGGGAATGCAAAGCGCCGCCCTGGTGCGGTCGTCCTTGGAGGGCTTGCGGCCGGGCCTTCTGACTCCCGCTTACCTCCAGGCTCTCCTCCTTCATTACGGCTTGCTCTCGGGGCAGATTTTGGCCCCTCTCTGGATTTGCCTCATAGTTACCGCCATCCTGGCCAATTATCTCCAAACCGGCTGGATTTTCTCCCCAGGCCGCCTGGTCCCTGATCTCAGCCGGTTGGGGTTCTTTTCAGGTTTCAAGCGCCTTTTCTCCGCAACCTCTTTGGTGGAATTGGCCAAGTCTTTGGCCAAGGTCGGTTTTATCGGCCTTGTGGTGTTTTTTTTCTTCAAAAGCCACCTTTTTAGCCTGCTCCCCCTGGTCCATCAGGATGCCGGTCAGTTGGTGGCCCACCTGCAAGCCGCTTCTTTCACGATATCCTGGCGGGTTGTCCTGCTGCTGTTGGCCCTGGGGATTTTGGATTTTTTCTATCAACGCTACAGCTTTGAGAAAAGCCTGCGCATGACCAAGCAGGAAGTCAAAGATGAAATGCGCCAGGTCGAAGGCGACCCCCGGGTGAAAGCCCGCCTTAAAAGCCTCATGCGGCAACTGGCCTCCCGAAGCATGATGGCCGCAGTGCCTCAGGCCGATGTGGTGGTCACCAATCCGACCCGCCTGGCCATAGCCCTCCAGTACGACAGCGCCACCATGGTCGCTCCCCAGGTGGTGGCCAAAGGCCGGGGCTTTGTGGCCCTGAAAATCATGGCCTTGGCCCAGGAGGCCGGCGTCCCCCGGGTGGAAAACCGGGAACTGGCCCAAAGCCTTTTCCGTATGGTGGATGTGGGTGGGATCATTCCCACCTCGCTATACCGGGCTGTGGCTGAAGTCCTGGCTTACATCTACAGCCTGAAAGCCGCCGCCGGGGGCGCCCGATGACTACTGCGGCCCCTTCTTCCACCCTTTCCTTTTGGCAGAGCTTCGGCGTCCAAAAGGGGGAGCTCTTCGTCGCCCTGGGGGTGATCATCACCCTCCTGGTGATGATCTTTCCCGTGCCCCCCCTGCTTCTGGACATCCTCTTAAGCTTCAACCTCACCTTTTCCCTGATGGTGCTGCTCCTGTCGTTGTACACCATCAAGCCCATTGAATTTTTTACCTTCCCCTCCCTCCTCCTCATCACCACTTTGTTTCGCCTGTCCCTGGGAGTGGCCTCCACCCGCCTTATTCTTCTGCACGGTTGGGAAGGATTGTCGGCCGCCGGCCGGGTGATTCAATCTTTCGGCAACTTTGTGGTGGGGGGCAATTTTGTGGTGGGGGGCATCATTTTTATCATCCTCATCATCATCAATTTTACCGTCATTATCAAAGGCTCCACCCGCATCGCCGAAGTTGCCGCCCGTTTTACTCTGGATGCCATGCCCGGCAAGCAGATGAGCATCGATGCCGACCTGAACGCCGGGTACATCGACGATCAGGAGGCTCGTCGCCGCCGGGCCAACCTGGCCCGGGAAGGGGAGTTTTATGGGGCCATGGACGGCGCCAGTAAATTTGTCCGGGGCGAGGCGGTGGCCGCACTCCTGATCATGGCCATCAACATCCTGGGAGGCCTCATTATCGGCGTCCTGCAATATGGGCTCTCCCTCAAGGATGCCGCCCAGAATTTTACCCTGCTCACCATCGGGGAGGGTCTGGTAAATCAGATCCCGGCCCTGTTTGTGTCCACTGCTGCCGGTCTGGTGGTCAGCAAGGCTGCTTCGGAGGCCAGCCTGGGAGAGGAATATGCCGCCCAATTTATCCTGAAACCCCAGGCGGTCAGCGTTGCCGCGGCAATCATCTTCCTGGTGGGCTTGATGCCGGGCCTCCCCCACTTGCCTTTCCTCATCCTGTCCCTCCTCACCGGCGGTCTGGCGTATGCCGTCCATCGGGCTCGACAGGAAAACCTCATAAAGGAAAGCAAAGCCAAAGAAATTCCCTCCCGGCCCCGGGAAGCCGACCCCATGGAAAGTCTCCCCTCCATGGATCTCCTGGAATTGGAAGTTGGATATGGGCTTATCCCCCTGGTGGACGAGGAGCAGGACGGTGAACTCCTGGAGCGCATCAGGGCCTTGCGCCGCCAGTTTGCTCAGGAAATGGGGGTGGTGATCCCCCCCATCCATATCCGGGACAATCTGCAATTGAAACCCGGAGGCTACGCCATCCTCATCAAAGGGGTGGAAGTGGCCAGGGGTGACTTGATGGTGGGATATCTTCTGGCCCTCCATTCGGGGGAGACCCTTCGCCAGATCGAAGGCATTCCCACCAAAGAGCCCACCTTCAATCTCCCGGCCTTGTGGATACCCGCTTCCCGCAAGGAGGAAGCCCAACATCTGGGCTATACCGTGGTGAATCTGGCCAGTGTCATCGCCACCCACCTCTCAGAGATCATCAGACTTAATTGTGACGACCTGCTGGGCCGCCAGGAGGTGCAAAAATTTCTGGACCGTCTGTCCCGAACTCACCCCAAAGTCGTGGAAGAACTGGTCCCTGGCACCCTTACCCTGGGCATAATCCAGAAAGTCCTCCAAAACCTCCTGCGGGAGCGGCTTTCCATAAGGGACCTGCTCACCATTATGGAAACCCTGGCAGATTATGGCACCTACACCAAGGATCCGGATGTGCTGACGGAATATGTCCGCCAACGTCTGGGAAGGGCCCTGAGCAAGAGCCTGGAAACCCCGGACCATAAAATCCCGGTGTATTCCTTGGACCCCTTTATCGAAGATCTGATTAAGGACAGCCTCCAGAAAACTGAATATGGCGTGTATCTGGCCATGGCCCCCGAGACTGCCGAGGACATCATTCAAGCCCTCAAAGGAGCGGTGGATAAATCCCTGGCCCAGAACCTTCAGCCGGTGGTGGTTTGTTCCCCCACGGTTCGCCGTCACCTGCGGCGCATGGTGGAGCGTCATTTCCCTGGACTTTGGGTCTTGTCGCCCCACGAGCTGGTGACTGATGCCCAGATACAATCTCTGGGAGTGGTGAGTTTAGGCCATGAAACTTAAAACTTTTGTGGCTCGCGATCCCCAGGAAGCCCTTGCCCAGGTGAAAAGAGAACTGGGTCCGGAGGCGGTGATTCTCTCCACCCAGACCCGGCCCCATCACTCCTCTGGATCGAGGCGCCCGGCCACCCGGCAGGTTGAGGTCACTGCAGCAGTAGATCAGAGAATGGCGCCTGAGGCCTTGAGTGAGTTTCAAGACTGGTCCTTGGACCAGGCAGATTCAGGGTCTTCTCCCGCCCAGTTAAGAGAGGAACTGCAGGAACTGAAGGCCCTGGTAAAACAATGGCTGTGGGAACATGGACCTCCTGCCTGGCTGGCGCCTTACAAAGACTTAAACCGGTTATTTCAGGCCCTGCTGCGGGCCGGAGTTCATGAGCAGATTATGAGCCGCTGGTTGGAGAACATCCGGGTCTGCCTTAAAAACGGCAAGGGTGAATCCCGGAACAACTTCAAAGAACTGGCTTTGCAGCAACTCATGCAGGAAGTTGTGGTGGTTGATCCCTGGAAGACCATAGCCAAAAGGCGTCGCAGGTGGACCTTCCTGGGGGCCACCGGGGTGGGGAAGACCACCACGGTGGCCAAACTGGCCATCCAGGCGGCATATGTGAAAAAAATTCAGGTGGGTTTGATCTCTCTGGACAGCGTGCGTCCGGGTGCCCAGGACCACCTGGCCGCCTATGCCCGCATCGGGGAATTGCCTTTGTTCACCGCTCACACGAGAAATGAATTGGCTGAAACCCTGGAGAAAATCGACGAGCTCGACCTGATCCTTATTGACACCCCTGGCCGCAACCCCTGTGATCCGGCCCTCCCTTTGGAGTTATTTCAGCTTCTTGGAGACTTTCCGGGACTGGAACACCATCTGGTGGTGAGTGCCACGGCCACGGAGGGGAACCTTGTCGATGCCATTCAAGGTTTCCATCTGGAGCCCCTGGCTTCTTGCATTGTAACCAAACTGGACGAAGTCCGGGATATTGTAGGAGTTTTCAACCAACTCTGTTCCCGGCGCCTGCCGTTTTCTTTTTTAACCACGGGGCAGAGGATCCCGGAAGATGTGGAACTGGCCAGCCGCCGGCGGCTTGCCGGGCTTCTGCTTAAACCCCGATACTCCCAAAGGATTCCAAGGTGAAGAAAGGATGAACCGGTGCGTCTTGGGAAAACTTAATGAGATAACCGAGGCCGGCCCTGCTCTGACGCCCATGGATCCGGTCGGCGTCAGGGTTATTGCGGTGACCTCCGGTAAAGGTGGCGTGGGCAAATCAAATATTGTGGTGAATCTGGGGTTGGCCCTGGGTCGCATGGGTCAGAAAGTCCTGCTGATCGATGCCGATCTCGGTCTGGCTAATCTGGACATTCTTTTGGGATTGAGCCCCCGTTTTACCATCCATGACCTTTTGTCCCTGCGTCGCAGCCTGTCGGAAGTTCTGGTTGATGGTCCCGAGGGTATCAAGATACTGCCGGCGTCTTCAGGCATCCCCGAACTGGCCGACCTGGACAAGCATCAAAAGATGTTCCTTTTGAATGAATTGGATGAATATACCGAAAACATTGATGTGGTCCTGATTGATACCGGTGCGGGCATTTCCCGAAATGTTCTGTTTTTTAATATCGCGGCCCTGGAGCGTATCGTGGTGGCCAATAATGAGCCGACCTCCATTACCGACGCCTATGCCCTCATGAAAGTCCTGGCCAGCCGGCATGGCGAACGCCACTACAACCTCCTGGTTAATGGCTTGGCCAAGCCTCAGGAAGGCGAAAAAGTTTACCGCACCCTGTTACGCGTGACCGAACGCTTCCTTGGCAGTGGGATTTCTTTGAAGTATTTAGGAGTAATTCCCTATGACGAGGCCATTCCCCGGGCGGTGTTGAAACAGCAACCGGTATTGTCTCTTTTCCCCCAAGCCAAAGTTAGCCAATGTTTTCGAAGTCTGGCCAAAAAGCTCTGGAATTCTTCGCCTCCCGACGAGATAGGGAGCAATATTAAATTTTTTTGGCGCCGTTTGTTGCAGTACCAGTTTTAAGGGTGAGGGAGCATGGTGACGATGAAAAAACAAAGTTTGGCACAAGCTCAGGCAACGTCGTTCCAGGAGCATTGGCCGGCCAAGGTTGATTCGGCCTGGCAGGAGCAAATGGTTGTCCAATACGCGCCATTGATCAAGTATATTGCCAGTCGCCTGGCCTTACGGTTGCCTTCGCATATTTCCCTGGACGACCTCATTAGCAGCGGCATCATCGGCTTGATTGACGCCATCCACAAATTTGATCCGGGGAAAAATATCAGCTTCAAGACTTACGCGGAATTTCGCATCAAAGGGGCCATTCTGGATGAATTACGCAGTTTGGACTGGATTCCCCGTTCGGTGCGGAAAAAGTCCCATGTCTTGGAAAAGACCTATGCTGAGCTCGAGAAAAACCTGGGGCGGCCGGCTGAGCCGGAGGAAATTTCTCAGGCCCTCGGTCTGGATCTCGAGGAATTCTATCAACTCCTGGATGAAACCAAATCCGTTTCCCTGGTGGATCTCGAGGGCGTCTGGAAGGCCATCCGCAAAGGGCCCGAACTCCAGGACAACGAACTTCCGGAAATCCTTTTGGATGAGAAAGTCCGGGACCCCTTCCTGGCTCTCCATTTTTCCGAACTCCAGGACATTCTGGTCAAGGCCATTGATGCCCTGCCTGATAAAGAAAAGCTGTTGATCTCCCTGTATTATTATGAAGAGCTCACCATGAAGGAGATCGGCCAGATTATGGGATACACCGAGTCCCGCATCTCTCAGCTTCACACCCAGGCGATGTTTCGCCTCAGGGGCAGACTGCGTGAATATTTTCAGCCCAGAGAGGACTAACCGTCGATAGGGAGAGGCCTTTATGCGCTCGCTCAACAGCCTGATTACCTTTTTATGTTGGGGGGTTGTCACCGCAATCCTTGCCAGCGCCGCCTCCGCCGCCCCTGAAGCAAAGATGACGGCAGCCCGGGAAACAGTCCGGGAAGTCCAGACAATGGCGCAGGGCACACCCCCGGTTCAAGAGCAGGTTATTGTTTTAGACCCATTTTTTCTCATCCGCCAGAAAGGGGCCAAGGTCTGGGTGGAACGGGTTATTGTCACCCTCGCCCTGACAACGTCGAAGCAAACAGTGAAACATGATCTCAACGGCCCGATGTTCCGCAGCTTGCTCTATGATCTGATCCAGGCAGGCGAACCGGAAGATGCCTGCCAAACGAAAGCAGTGGCCGGTCTACAACGTCAACTGGGAATAGATGCCGATGCCGAGGTTCACTTGAGCCGCTCCATTCTTATTGTGCGGTGATGAGGAAAGGCGCATGGAAACTTTTGACTCCCATGGACAAGTGTTGCCCATAGGGGCTGCCGACCAGGGTATGGTGAGCAAGAAGGTCTCGGATAAGGATGGGCAGGGGCAGACTCCCCAGGGCCACCTGAAAAAAAAACCGGTGACGCCCCCAATCCCGGAAGAAGAGGCTGAACCCCAAACTACCAATCATCTCATCGATATAGTGGTTTGACCGTAGCGGAGAGGATTATGACATTAAAAGGCCTGGAATATTGGTTCCTGGCTCAGGTCGGCCTGGAAGTGCTTTTAGTCCTGCTCTTGCTTTTTTTCCTCCTGAAAATTCGCTCCTTGGGGAAATTGCTCAAAAATTCCCAGAAAGAGGAAGATACGGCCAAAAGCACTTTGGAAAAGTTTTCGGAGCAGTTGGCCGCCATGGAGAGCAAGCGGGTGGCCCTGGAGGAAGCCCTGGGGCTTCTCCATGAGAAAGCCCAGAATGGCAAGGCACAGAACCCCTCCCCTCGGGCGGCGGCGTCCAGGTCCTATAACTCCTTTTCGCCGCAGCCCCGGGGGGCTTCCCTGAGGCTGCAGGTGGAAGACCTGCATCTCCAGGGTTTCTCTTCGGCAGAGATAGCTCAGCGACTGAGCCTGCATCCCACGGAGGTGAAGATGGCTTTAGACCTGGCCCGACTGAAGGCCGAATAGGAAAAAAGTTTCTCCCGCAGTTCCAGACATCTTGCCTTCTCTGGGTAAGCCTCCGGGGCCAAGACCGATTGCCGGAGATTTTCCTCCGGCGCCCTCCTGACATGTTTCAAACCAGAGAAAAGTGTCCGTTGCCGGCCCGAACCTTGCCCGCCATTGCCCCTTGACGGAAATTCCGCTAAACTCCGGTATCATTTTACGCCGAAAAGAGCGGAACAGAGGGGTGCGGTTGCCAGGATGAATATCGACGTGGAGCGCTTGAGGAAAAGGCTCCGAGCCGCCCGGGGAGAAATCGCCGCGGATCTGGTAATTGGGGGCGGTTTGGTGGGCAATGTCTATACCGGCGAGTGGGTAAGACAGGACATCGCCCTCTTTGACGGCATCATTGTGGGTTTAGGGGATTATCCCGGCCCCCGGATGGAGGTGTCCGGCCGCTATCTGGTTCCCGGTTTCATTGACGGCCACCTGCATCTGGAGAGCAGCATGCTCACCCCCCAGGAGTTGGCCCGGACCCTGGCCCCCCTGGGGACCACCGCCATCGTGGTCGATCCCCATGAAATCGCCAATGTTTGGGGGACTCAGGGTTTGGATTATCTTTTGGGGGCCAGCCAGGGATTGCCGGTGGACATTTTTTTCATGTTGCCGTCCTGTGTCCCCGCTTCTTCCCTGGGAACCTCAGGGGCCTCTCTGGAGGCCGCCGATTTGGCGCCGTACTGCCGTCATCCCAGGGTCCTGGGACTGGCGGAAGTCATGAACTTTCCTGGCACCATATCCGGAGACCTCCATATTTTCGAGAAAATCGCCCTCTATCCTAAAGGGCCGGTGGACGGCCACGCCCCCCTCCTTGCCGGGAAAGACCTGAATGCCTATCGCCTGGCGGGCATCGGCTCCGACCATGAGTGCACTATGCTCGCCGAAGCCCAGGAGAAGCTGCGTCTGGGTTTCACTCTGATGATCCGTCAGGGCAGCCTGGCCCGGAACCTGGCCGATCTGCTGCCGGCGGTGACGCCCGCCACCTGGCCCCGCACTCTCTTGGTGACGGACGACTGCCATCCCGAGGATCTCCTTGCCCGGGGCCATCTGAATCATCTCCTCCGCCTGGGGGTGTCCCTCGGTTTGGAGCCCCTGGCCGCCATCACCATGGTTACCTTGAATCCGGCCGGCTATTTCGGCCTCAAAGATCGGGGGGCCCTTGCGCCGGGATTGGCCGCCGATCTGGTGGCCTTGCGGGACCTCCAAGAGTTTCGGGTGGATAAGGTGTGGAAAAACGGCCGCTTGGTGGCGCAGGAAGGATGCCTCCTCCCGGAGGTGGAGCTTCCGAATTATCCGGTCCCCTATGCTCCGTTGCGGGTGGGTTCCATCAATGCCGACGTTCTGTCGCCTCCGGTGACCCAGGACCTGGTCAAGGTCATCGGTTTGATTCCCGGGCAGTTGCTCACCGAAAAACTGGTCCTGCCGGCCCCGGTCCACCACGGGCGGCTGGGGGTCGATCTCGAGCGGGACCTTTTGAAACTGGCGGTGGTGGAACGCCATCGCGCCAGCGGCCGGGTGGGTCTGGGGCTGGTTCAGGGATTTGGCCTCAAAAAGGGAGCCCTGGCCTCCACGGTGGCCCACGACTCTCACAACCTGGCGCTATTGGGGGCGAGCGCAGAGGATATGCTGGCGGCTGCCCGGCATCTCATAGAACTCGGCGGGGGGCTGGCCGTGGTGTCTGAGGGAAAGGTGCTGGCGGACTTGCCCCTGCCGGTGGCCGGCCTGTTAAGCCCGGCGCCTTTGGAAGAAGTGGCCCGCTCTTATGGCCGTCTCCGGGAGGCCTACCGATCTTTAGGGGGTACGCTTGACGCCCCCTTTATGACCCTGTCCTTCCTGTCCCTGGAAGTGATTCCGGCCCTGAAGCTTACTGACCTGGGACTGGTGGACGTGAATCGCTTTCAGGTGGTCTCCCTTTTCGGGAGGGATTGATACCAAGTTGCTATCAAACAAGCAAAATTTTGTGGGGCTGGTGTTTCATCGGTCATGGCCCAGGCTAAACTTCCATGGCCTCAATGGCCACCCCCGGCAATGAAAATCATTTTGTAGGGGCGGGTGTTAAACCCGCCCCTACAGCCGGGGGATTTTCACGGTAAAGCCTGCGGCTACAGAAAAATACTTCTTTGACGGCAACTTGGTAGGACGGACGCAACCCCACCGTCCTCCTGGTCTATCGGCAGGATGGGTGAAAGAAATTTCCGGGGGGAAAATAAAACGGCCAGGGAGAGACGAGCCGTCTCTCCCTAAGATGTTAAAGGGCGGCCTTAAGGGCGTTCACCTGTTTGGTCAGGCGGGAGATTTTCCGGGCCGCAGTGCGCCAATGGAGGGTTCCCTTGCCGGCCACCCGGGAAATCATAGGTGTGGCCTTTTGCAGAGCTGCCTCAGCTCCTTCCAGGTTTTTCTGGGAAACGGCCAGGCGGACCTCCCGGACTACATTCTTGACCCTGGTTTTCCTGGCTTGGTTGCGCACCCGGCGCTTTTTATTCTGCCGGGCCCGCTTCATGGCGGAAAGGTGTCGTGCCAATTCGAGTCCTCCGTAGTGGAATAAAATATTATGCTATAAACGCCAAGAAATTTCAAGTATTTTCTGGAGGCAGAGTTTTTCGGAAAAAGGCCATGAAATATCCGACCCCTGAGGTCACCGTGACGATCAGGGCCACCCACAGAAGGGCGATGCCCACCCGCTGGAAATCCAGGGCCTGATAAGGATAATGCAGAATCAGGGCGGTGATGGCCATCATCTGCAGCAAGGTCTTGACCTTGCCCCAGCGATCGGGGGCGAGGAATATGCCCTCGGCTGCGGCTATGCCCCTCAACCCCGTGACCATCAATTCCCGGCCGATGATGATCACCACCATCCAGGCCGGCGCCCGGCCCAGGGGGATGAGCATGATCAGGGCTGCGGAGACCAACAGCTTGTCAGCCAGAGGGTCCATGAATTTGCCCAGGGGAGTCACGGAACTCTGGCGTCGGGCCAAAAAACCGTCCAGGAAATCGGTGGCCCCGGCCAGGGCAAAAGTCAACGCTCCCAGAAAACTTGCCCAGGGTCCGGGAAAACACAAAAACACCATCACCACCGGAATGGCCAAGACCCGGATGAGGGTGAGGAGATTGGGCAGATTTTTATTGGATAAGCGCTCTGCGGTCATGCAGTTACTTGCGGCTGCGCCGCCAGTCCTCCAGAAACTTGGCCAGCCCCACATCGGTCAATGGGTGTTTGATGAGCTGCATCAGCACCCCATAGGGAATGGTGGCGATGTCGCCGCCGGCCAGGGCCGCCTCCAGGACATGGAGCGGATGGCGCACACTGGCCACAATGATTTCGGTGTCATAGCCGTAGTTTTCAAAAATCGTCAGGGTCTGTTCCACGACCTCCATGCCCCGATGGTTGATATCGTCCAGGCGGCCGATGAAGGGGCTGACGTAGGCCGCCCCGGCCTTGGCGGCCAACATGGCCTGCACCGCCTGGAAGATCAGGGTGACGTTGACCCGAATGCCCTCTTCGGACAAAATCCGCACGGCCCGCAAGCCATCCACGGTCATGGGAATTTTCACCACCACCTGCTCGTGGATGCTGGCCAGTTCCCGGGCCTCCACCACCATGGCTTCAGTTTCCGTGGCCACCACCTCGGCGCTCACCGGTCCGTCCACGATGTTGCAGATTTCCAGGATGAGGGCCCGAAAGTCCACCGGATCATTGATCCCTTCCTTGGCCGCCAGGCTGGGATTGGTGGTCACCCCGTCCACCAGGCCGAGGCTGTGGGCCTGGGCAATCTCCTTGACGTTGGCCGTATCAATGAAAAATTTCATGGCAACCTCTCTTTATTGACGGTCTGGTCGCTTCCCCCCCGTTGGAAGCGTTTCAAACAGCCTTCTGAACAGAAAAAATACTCCTGCCCGTCCCTGGTGAGTTTCAGGGCGTCCTGGCGGGGGATAAAGGTTTTGCAAACCGGGTCCTGGACCAGGACATCCTGCTCCGGCATCTGGGGGGCCCGCTTGGTCGGCCCGCTCAGGGTGAAAAAATCCTTGAGCTTGCGGATCACCCGGTAAACTATATATCCCAGGACCAAGCCCAGGATTAAACGCCCAAACATAGATGGCTTTCCCGGCCCGAAGCTGGCCCCGCGCCTGCAGCGCCGGTTTTTTCGGGTACGTTGTTAGGCCAGTTTCCTTAAAGAATTGCGGTCTGCCGTATCCAAGGCCGCCAGGAGTTCAGCCGCGCTTTTCTCCAGGGCTGGATGCCAGGCCTCGGGGGCGATTTCCGCCAGAGGCGCCAGCACAAAGGCCCGGCGGTGCATCTCCGGATGGGGCACCTGCACATCCAATCCTGTAAGTATAACACCGTTGTAAAGCAAAAGGTCAAGGTCAATGAGCCGGGGCCCCCAGCGCTCCCTTCTCACCCGCCCCGCCTCCGCCTCGAGGCGGTGCAGCACCCGGAGCAGTTCCTCGGGGGCCAGACGGGTGCGCACCTGGGCCACGGCGTTGACATACCAGGGCTGATCCGGCGGACCCAGGGGCGGATTGAGATAGAAGGAGGAAACCCGAAGCACCTCTACTTCCTCAGCGGCCGCCAGTCGGTCCAGGGCCTCGGTCAATTGCCGCCGGGGGTCCCCCAGATTGGCTCCCAGTCCGATGTAGGCCACCACCGGTTTTATTTCGGTAATGGCGGCAGGTCCCAGGGGCATGGTATTACAGGGAGGCCAACTATGGGCTCTGAAGGCGTGCTCCTGACCCTCCCCGCGACTTCCTCCTTATCATAACTTGGCGAGTCGGGCCAGGGCTTCTTCCAAACGGTCCTTGGCCACAGTCATGGCCAGGCGGACATACCCCTCGCCGGGCTCCCCAAACCCCATGCCGGGCACGGTGACGATGCCGGCCTGCTCCAGAAGGTGGGCCGTAAAGCCCATGGAATCAAAGCCCCGGGGCACCGGCAGCCAGACATAGAAGGTGGCCCTGGGGGCATCCACTTCATAGCCCATTTTTTTGAGGCCGCCCACCAGGACATCCCGGCGCTCCTGGTAGATGCGGCAGTTTTCGGCCACACAGCTCTGGTCTGAATCAAGCGCCGCGATGCCCGCCAGCTGGATGGCATTAAAGGCCCCGGAGTCGATGTTGCTCTTGATTTTGCCGAGCGCCGCGAGCACTTCCCGGTTCCCCACCACCATCCCCAATCGCCAGCCGGTCATATTATAGGTTTTGGAGAGGGAGTGAAATTCGATGGCCACGTCTTTGGCCCCCGGCAGTTCGAGGAAGCTGGGAGGCCGGTAGCCGTCAAAGGCCAATTCCGTGTAGCTGGCGTCGTGCACCGGCACAATTTCGTATTCCCGGCAAAAATCCAGGGTCTTCTGGAAAAAGTCCAGGTCGGCCACCGCGGCGGTGGGGTTGTTGGGATAATTGAAATAGAACAGCTTGGCGTCCCGGGCCTCGAGGGGGGAGATGGTGCCGCTCCCCAGATCCGGGAGGAAGTTATTCTCCCGCAGCAGAGGCACGAAAAAGGGATTGGCCCCGGCAAACAGGGTGCCCATGCGATAGACCGGGTAGGCCGGGGTGGTCATGATATTGACGTCTTCCGGGTTGTTCACCCCCAGGGGCAGGTGGGCAATGCCTTCCTTGCAGCCGATGAGGGTGAGGACCTCGGTCTCCGGGTCCAGGTCCACCCCGAAGCGCCGCTGGTACCAGCGGGCCACCGCCTCCCGAAAATCGTTCATGCCGGAGTACAGGGGGTAGCGGTGGGTGCTCGGGTCCTGCACCGCGTCCATCATTTTTTCGACAATAAACCGGGGCGTGGGAAGGTCCGGGTCGCCCACCCCGAGGTCGATGATGTCCACCCCCCGGGCCCGCACCTGCTCTTTTTTTTCGTCGATTTCCTTGAAAAGATAGGGGGGAATCAACTGCAAACGCTCTGCCGGTTGAAAAAATCCCATAGTTACATCCCTTCCTCGGCCACGACTTGATTGTGCAAACTGCCGATCTTTTCCACCCGGATTTCCACCTCATCCCCGGGGCGCATGGGGCCCACCCCGGCGGGAGTGCCGGTGGCGATGACGTCGCCGGGCAGCAGCGTCATGATCTCAGATATGAAGGCAATCAAACGGCGCACCCCGAAGACCATGTTGTTGGTGCTGGCGTGCTGCCGCGGCTCGCCGTTGAGATAAGCCTCCACCATCAGGTTGTCGGGATCGTCGATCTCGGTTTCGATCCAGGGGCCCAGGGCCGCGAAGGTATCGAAACCCTTGGCCCGGGTGAACAGCCCGTCTTTTTTCTGCAGATCCCGGGCGGTGACGTCGTTGAAACAGGTATAGCCCAGCACGTAATCCAGGGCGTTTGCTTCGCTCACGCGGCGCGCGGTTTTGCCCATGACCACCGCCAACTCCGCCTCATAGTCCACCCGCCGGGACATCCGGGGATAGACGATGTCGGCCCCCGGCCCGATCACCGCGGTGGAGGGTTTCATAAAAATCAGGGGCTCCTCGGGCGCCTGCCGGCCGAACTCGGCGGCGTGATCATGGTAATTCAGGCCCAGGGCGATGATTTTACTGGGCTCGCAGGGGGCCAACAGGGTCAACTCACCCAGGGTAAGAGTTTCGCCGGTTTCGATTATCCCGGTAAAGGGGTTTTCCCAGATGGGAAAGACTTTTTCTTCCTTTAGAACCCCGTAACCGCACCGGCCCTGCTGGTCAAAACGTACTAGGCGCATGTTTCCTTTTTAAGATCGCTATTTCTTTTTTTCTGTTTCAACTTCACAAGCTATGAATTTTCCTTCGTACTCCACCCCCTCTACTTCCACAAAGGTGCCTACTTTAAAAGGCCCGTACTCCTGTTGCAGTTCGGTGTCTTTGGTAACCTGGACAGCTTTGCCCGAAATCACCCATTCGCCCACGATGCCGCTTGCGGGCATCTTTTCTATATTGCCGTAAAATTTTTGTTTGGCCCAAGAAAAGTTGACGGTCAGAAGCAGGGCGCATACGGTGATACCGGCCAAAACCATACTAAATTTTCTCATGACTTTTCTCCTCTCTGGTCTAATCAAATAACCTGGAAGTTTTCGATTAGCCTATGCCGAATCAATAACCGCTCGCTTTTCCACTCGTTCCCAAGTTTAACTTGGGAACGAGGGGAAAAGCCTATAGCCTATAGCTTAAAGCCTATAGCCCCTTCAACCCCAACACATCCTGCATGTCGTACAGCCCCGGAGACTGGTCCACGATCCACTGGGCGGCGCGCACCGCGCCCCGGGCGAAATTGTCCCGGTTGTGGGCCCGGTGGATGACCTCGAGGCGCTCCCCGATACCGCAGAAGGTGACGGTGTGCTCCCCGACGATGTCCCCGGCCCGCACCGTCATGATGCCGATCTCGTCTTTGGTGCGCTCCCCGGTGATGCCTTTGCGGCCATAGACCCCCACCTTGTCCAGGTCCCGGCCCAGGGCCTGGGCGATGACCTGGGCCAATTTGATGGCGGTACCGCTGGGCGCGTCTTTTTTGAGGCGGTGGTGGGCCTCGACGATCTCCACGTCATAGCCCTCGGTGAGCACTTTGGCGATATTGTCCACCACCTTGAACATCAGGTTTACCCCCACGCTCATGTTGGGGGCGAAGACCACCCGGGTTTTTTCCGCCAGCCCCTTAAGTTCCTCCACCTGCTGATGGCTTAAGCCGGTGGTGCCGATGACCATGGCCGTGCCGGCCGCGGCCGCGGCCTTCAGGTGCTCGAGGGTGGGCTGGGGGTGGGTAAATTCGATGAGCACCTCCCCCTGGGGCAGCACTTCCGCCAGGGAAGCGCTCACGGTGATGCCTTTTTTCGGCAGGCCCACCACCTCCCCCACGTCTTTGCCCACCGCGGGATTGCCGGGCTGCTCCAGGGCGCCCGCCAGAGTGATGCCCTCGGCCGCGTCCAGCAGGTGAATTATGCGCCCCCCCATGCGCCCCGCCGCGCCGGATACGATCGCTCGAACCATAAAGCCTCCGGAAAGGGTAATTGGTGAAAAGGGGAGGGGCCCCCCGGCCCCCCGCCCCCTCCCCCAAAAATTAAATCAACCCGTACTTCTGCATCACCTGGCGGAGTTTGTCTTCGCTGGCGGTACTCAAAGGGCACAGGGGTTGGCGAACCTCGCCGGTGATTTTGCCCATCATTTTGAGCGCGGTCTTGGCCGGCGTGGGGTTGGTCTCAAAGAACATGGCTTCCATCAGGGGCCACATCTTGAAGTGGAGTTTCCGGGAGGTGTCGAGGTCCCCCTTGAAGAAGGCGTCGCACATGCCGGCCATATCCTGGGGGACGACGTTGCTGACCACGGAGATGACGCCCTGGCCGCCGATGGCCAACAGCGGCAGCACGGTGAAATCGTCGCCCGAAAGCATGGTGATCTTATCGCCGCACAACTGCGCCACCTTGGCGCACTGCTTGAGGTCGCCGGTGGCCTCCTTGATGCCCACGATATTGGGGAACTCCGCCAGCCGGGCCACCGTCTCGGGCAGCAGGTTGACGCTGGTGCGGCTGGGAACGTTATAGACCACGATGGGAATGCGGGTCTTATCAGCGATGGTTTTGAAGTGCTGATACAACCCTTCCTGCGTGGGTTTGTTGTAGTAAGGAGTGATCATCAGGGCGTAATCCGCCCCGGCGGCCTCGGCGTGTTGGGTCAAGGCCAGAGCTTCGGCGGTATTGTTGGAGCCCGTGCCGGCCACCACCGGCACCCGTTTTTTTACCTGGTCCACGCAGGATTCCACCACCCGTTTATGCTCCTCATGGGACAGAGTGGCGGATTCGCCGGTGGTGCCGCAGGGCACGATGCCGTGGATGCCTCCCTTGATCTGGAACTCAATGAGTTCCCGGTAAGCCGCCTCGTCGAGCTTACCGTCCTTGAAGGGAGTAACGATGGCCGTGATTGCTCCTTGTAACATGGGCCTCCCTCCTTACTTTAATTCATCCAACCACAATTCTCCCTGGTACACCACCAGGGCTTCACCTTCAAGACAAACTTCGGTGACCTTGTCGCCCAGCAACTTAAAAGACACCGCCAGCACCTCGCCGCCCCGGGTGTGGACCGCCACCGGTGAGGCCGCCTTCCCGAGGTTGGCGCTGATAATGGCCGCAGCCACCGCGCCGGTGCCGCAGGCCAGGGTCTCGTCCTCCACGCCCCGCTCGTAGGTGCGGATTTCCAGGGCGTGGCGGTCTTTGGGCCTGACAAAGTTGACATTGGTGCCTGCGGGTTGGAACATCTGGTGAAATCTGACCTCCCGGCCCCACTGCGTGACGGGGATATGGTCCAGGTCGGCCACCGGCACCACCACGTGGGGCACTCCCACCTTCAGAAAATGGCCTTCCAAAGAATTTTTTTCCACAGGGATGGCCAGGTTCAGGCTCAGGTTGCCCACGTCGGCCATGGCCACCCGGACCCGGCGGCCCATAACCTCGGCCTCAATGAGCCCCGCCAGGGTTTCGAAGGTGAGGCGGGGGCCCGCCAGGCCGTGGAGCACGGCAAAGCGAGCGGCGCAGCGGGCGCCGTTGCCGCACATCTCCGCTTCGGAGCCGTCGGCATTATAGAACCGCCAGCGAAAGTCGGCCCCGGCGGTGTCCTCGATGAGAATGAGGCCGTCGGCCCCCACCCCCACCCGGGGAGCGCACACCCGCTGGGCGAAACGGCTCTGCTCCGCCTCCGGGATAGGGCCCTCCCGGTGATCCATCAGGACAAAGTCATTGCCGCCGCCATGCATCTTGAAAAAGGGGAGCCGACGGGGGGACGGATCATCAATCACGGGGTAGAGCTCCAGAGAAAATCGGGGACCGCTTCCCCTCGAATGAGCTGGGCGTAGGTCTCCCGCTTTCTGATAACATAAAACGCCTCATCTTTCACCAATATTTCCGCCACCCGGGGCCGGGCGTTATAGTTGGAACTCATGGAAAAGCCGTAGGCCCCGGCGCTCATCACCGCCACCAACTCTCCGGGCTGAAAATCGGGCATGGGGCGGTCCTTGGCCAGGAAATCGCCTGATTCGCAGATGGGGCCCACCAGGGAGGCGGTCACCTCCCGCCGGGGGGCTTCCGCCACCGGCCACAGGGCGTGATAGGAGCCGTAGAGGCTGGGGCGGGCCAGATCGTTCATGCCGGCGTCCACCACAATAAAGTGCTTGGCCTCGCTGTCCTTGGTGTACGACACTTTGGTGACCAGGATGCCGGCGTTCCCCACCAGCACCCGTCCGGGCTCCAGGATCAGGGTGGCGTCCAGGGCTTTCAGTTCCTTGATCAGCGCCTGGCCATAATCCCGGGGGTGGGGCGGGGTTTCCTGGTCATAGGTAATGCCCAGCCCCCCCCCCAGGTCCAGGTAGCGGATGCGGATGCCCCGCCGGGCCAATTCCACCACCAGTTCCCGCAGGCGCTGCACCGCTTCCAGGAAGGGGGAAAGCTCGGTGATCTGGGAGCCGATGTGGCAGGCCACCCCCACCACCTCCACGTTCGGCAGTTGGCGGGCCCGTGCGTAGTCCAGCAAAGCTCGGTCAAGATTGATGCCGAACTTGTTTTTCTTGAGACCCGTGGAAATATACGGATGGGTCTGGGGATCGATGTCGGGGTTGATGCGCAGGGCCACCGGGGCCGTGGTCTTCAATTCCCCGGCCAGCCGGGAGATCTCCCCCAGCTCCTGGGAAGACTCGATGTTGAACATGAGAATCCCGGCACGCAAAGCCTGGCGGATTTCCTTAAAACTTTTGCCCACCCCGGAATAAACGATCTTTTTGGGGTCCACCCCGGCTTTGAGGGCCCGAAAGAGTTCGCCGCCGCTGACGATATCGGCCCCGGCCCCCAGCCCGGCGAACAGCCGCAGGATGGCCAGGTTGGCGTTGGCCTTGACCGCAAAGCAGATGATGTGGGGATACCCGGAGAAGGCTTCATCAAAGGTCCGGAAATGGTGGGATAAGGTCGCATGGCTGTACAGGTAAAAAGGCGTCCCCACCGCTTTGGCAATCCTGGCCACCGGCACGTTTTCGCAATAAAGCTGGCCGTTGATGTAGTGGAAATGGTGCATAAGTGCGCTCTGAGCTGTCAGCCTTCAGCCGGCAGCTTTTCAAAAAAATTTTATTCTTTTAGATTTTCCAAAGGAGGCGATCCCAGAAGTATGCCAAAACCGCCAACCTTTTTCTACAGCCGCAGCCTTTAGGCTGCGTGAGGCTCTCCAGAAAGTCCCTCATGAGCCCTTGGCTCTCTCAAAACCAGCAGAAGCCAGGTGGCACAGGCGTCCCGCCTGTGCAGGCACAGGTTGAAAACCTGTGCCACCTGGTGGTTGGTGCGCAGAGCGCACCCTACACAAAATTATTCCAAGCCTAAAACTTAAAGCCTACAGCCTAAAGCTTATAGCCAACACCTTACAGCTAATACCTCACCCCCGCCTCCTCCGACGGCTGGCTTTCATTGCGCCGCCGGGAGTCGTCCACCGCGGTGACGGCATAGTAATACGTTTGTCCCCGGGCGGCCTGGGTGTCCACAAAATAGGGCTGTTTCACCACCTCCGGGGTCAGGCGCACCGCGCTGGCCTCCCCGGCCCGGAGGCGATAGACCCGGTAGCCGGCCGCGTCCGGGACCGGGCTGGGGTCCCAGCGCAGCTCCACCCCCCGGGGGGTGATGGCGGC
>JBGSLA010000018.1:0-28514 GCA_041740935.1 Desulfobaccales bacterium
CCTCACCCCGGCGGAGGCCGGCGCGCTCGCCGCCAGGGCCCAGGTGCCCCGCCTGCTCCTCAGCCATTTTTACCCGCCCTGCGACGAAGTGGACGTGATTGCGCTGGCGGCCCGGGAGTTTGCCGGCGAAATCCTCCGGGCCGAAGACGATCTCAGGATAGAGGTGGGATAACAGCAAGTTACGGCAATAAGGAAAAAATTGTCATTCTGAGCGCAGCGAAGAATGACAAATGATAACCACCTCTTGGACCACTGCTTGATAGAGGGCGGTTTTTGGTGTCATGCCCACTTCAGACTGAGATGAACCCTACGAACGGTCAAACAGATTAAATTTTCTTCCTTATTTTTACCGAAAACCGAAAACGGCATCAATGGGTGCGGCGCAGGAGTTCGGCGGTGATGGCCCGGAAGTAGCCCTTTTCCACCGATTCGGGGAAACCTTCGAGATTTTCCTGGGCCTTGAGGGTGTAGTGGCGGGCCTGCTCCCGGGCATAGTCCAGGGAGCCGTTCTTCTCCAGCAGGGTCAGGATTTCCGTGGCGCTCTCCGGCCCCACCTCCTGGGCCAGATCCTTTAAGCGGCCGCGGTCGGCATCATTGGCGTGGGCCAGGGCGTGGATCAGGGGCAGGGTGATGCGCCCTTCCTTCAGGTCGTTGATCACCGGCTTGCCGAGCTGGCTTTCACTCCCGGTAAAATCCAGAATGTCGTCCACCACCTGAAAGGTGATGCCCAGGTTGAGGCCGAACTGGGTCATGGCCTCCTCCTGAGCTTCGGACACCCCGCCCAGGAGGGCGCCGATCTGGCAGGCGGCGCTCATCAGGGCTGCGGTCTTGCGGATGGTGACCTCGAAATACTGCTCCTCGGTGAGGTCGAGGTTGCCGGCGTGGAGCAACTGCAGGATTTCCCCTTCGGCCATGAGGGTGGTGGTATGGGCCAGCACCTTGAGGACCTTGAGTTTGTCGGTGTCCACCGCCAGGGACAGGGATTTGGCCAGGAGGAAGTCCCCCACCAGGATGACGGCCTGGTTGCCCCAGATGGTGTTGGCGGTGGAGAGGCCCCGGCGCATGTCGGCCGCGTCCACCACGTCGTCGTGCAGCAGGGTGGCGGCGTGCAGGTACTCGAAAATAGTGGAAAAATCGGTGAGATGGTTGCTGCGGCAGCCGCACAGGCGGGCCGACAGCAGAAACAGCAGGGGGCGGACGCGTTTGCCGCCGCTCAACAGGATGTGCCGCCCCACTTCGGAGATGAAAGGCACGTGGGTCTGAAGGTTGGCCACCAGCGCCTTATTGATGGCGGCCACGTCGGCCTCCAGCTCCCTCAGGATGTTTTTGTAATTTTGGGCCAGCATATCTATAACTGAGTAAAATAACTGAGTTGGCCGCGGTTGTCAATTCTTCCCGCAGGAGGCTGATCGAGCCCGGCGGGGAGGTGGGGATGGAAACCCTGGGGAGGGCTCACCAGGGGCAGACAGGGCGCCGGCCGCTCCCGTGGGCCCCAAGCGAATCCAAGCTGAACCTGTCCTGAAAAGTCCAAAGTCCAGGGTCCAGGGTCCAAGGTTTATTCGGTTCCGAAAAGTTCTTTTGAAGAACCGCCGCCCTCGGCGGTTCTTGAAAAGAGCCGGCGAGGGCGCCTGCTCCACATATATTCTGGTTTATTCTGGTTCCCAAGCTCCTGCTTGGGAACCGGCTTGCCCGCCAAGCTCTGCTTGGCTCCGCTGCCGGCACCACAGAGCGGCGGGCAGTGCCCGCCCGCGGCTTTTCAGGCTTTCCGGGTGGGCCGCGGGACCATGAGCAACTGTCCTGAAAAGTTCTTCCTCATCGTTTTGTGAGAGCCCAGGACTTAGGCGCCCGAAGGCGGCGCAGGTGAGGACACCGATGCCGCCAGGGTCCGGTTTATCCCCGACTCCTCCTTTTAAAAAAAATATTTTTCTTTAAAGTTAACGACAAGCCGATAGGAATAATCAAAAGAGGACGGGGGCCAGGTTCCGACCCGGCCCCTCAAGCTGGTGTCCCTAAGAGGGCCGGCCGCCCCTTTAGGAGGCGAATTCCAAGCCGAACAGAGGAGGTTAGAGGAAGAATTCCTCCTTCAACACCGGGGGTTTAAATTCCATGACCCGGATGAGCAGGACCGGGACGGTGGCGTGGGACACCACCCTTTCGGCGGTGCTGCCTATAACCCAGGCCACTTCGCCCCGCCCGTGGGTGCTCATGCAAATGAGGTCCAGGTTGTTTTTGTCGGCGTAGCCGATGATTTCCCGGGCCGGCACGCCCTCGGAGCAGACCCAGTCGACGGTGATTCCCTGCGCCTGAAGGTCCTTTCCCGCCCTGGAGAGAAAGACCTCGCAGGCCTTTTGCAACTGGGCCGCCGCGGTCTCTATGACCCCGGGGCTGGCTTCGCCATGGGCCTCAGTGTGACAGGCATGAAACAGGGTGAGGTGCGAGTTGAACGTTTTCGCCAATTCCACGACGGTAGGGAGGACCTTGGCCGCCAGATCCGAGCCATCCAGCGGGACTAAAATTTTGTTAAACATGGCGCCCTCCTGGACTGCGGAATTGGTTCCACCGGGGAGAACCCGGTGTAACCTTTACATAAAAATATAAGCACGATTCGACCCAAGTCAATCGCACCCGGGGACGATATCAAGCCAATGCTTACTTGAAGAGGAAGTCAGGCGTCTTCCGGCGGGGTCTCATCCGAAGATTCTGCCGGGAGATCGGGGCGCCGGTACAGCCGGCGTTTCAGGACCTGGTGATAACTGGTGAAATCCCCGTCGCCGAGGTCGGTGTCCAGATGCCGCCTGATCATATGCAGCTTGGAGTCAATTTCATCCAGATAATACACCAGGAGGGCCTCGGGGGTGTGGGGCACAATGGGGGAGCCGAATTCCTCGGCGCCGTGATGGGCGATGATGATGTGCTCCAGCCCGGTGAGCAGCTGCTCATCGGGGAAATTGAGAACCCGGGCCTGTTCCCGGACCATTTCCCAGCCCAGGACGATGTGGCCCAGGAGGCCGCCCTGGACCGTGCGCTGAAAACAGGGAGGGCCGGTCAATTCCCTGATTTTACCCACATCGTGGAGGATGGCCCCGGCCAGCACCAGGTCGGCGTTGAGGCCGGGATACATCTCGAGGGCGTGCCGGGCGTGGCGGGCCACGGCCCAGGTGTGTTCCAGGAGGCCCCCCCGGTAGGCATGGTGGTAAAATTGAGCGCCGGGCCATTCGAGCCAGGCGTCCTGATGGGCGTGCAGCAGGGCCAGGACCAAATCCTTCAGGGGAGAGCGCATATCAAGTTCGACCAGATTCAAAAGATCCCGCCACAACTCCTGACGATCATGGGGAGTGGTGGGAATGAGCAGATCGGGATCAAAATCCTGGAGGGGTCGGCCTTTGTCCCGGAGACGAGCCACCGTGTCGATAAAATCCAGGTTGAGCTGGCAGACGCCCTGATAGGCCTCCACCACGCCTTTCACCGCGACATAGTCGCAGGCCGCCAGTTTGCCGGAACATTTGTGCAGGGCCTCCTCCCAGACCTTGCCCTTGATGTCGCCGCTTCTGTCGGCCAAGAGCACGTCCAGGTAGGGTTTGCCCCCCTTGGTGCGGCGATGCTCCACCCGGCGCAGGAGGAAAAATTGCTTCAGCTGATCCCCTTCCCGGAGATCGATGACCAAACGGTGGGGCAAGCGGGAACCTCCTTGAGGAATTCGCGCCATCATACCGCCCGGAAAATACGCGGTCAAGGATCACGAAAGCGCTTGACAAGCAGCAAAGGGTAATTACCTTATTTTCGAATAATTTTGCAAATATTTTACTTGACAACAAAACAAGCATTAGTAAAATATAGTTTTTAATTTTTTACCGCTGGAAAAACTCCAGCAAGGCATAATCCATGGAAAAAGAATACCTTAAAAAATATCTGGAGTTCAATGGCGGCAATGACTTGCTCCCCTTTGAGCAATTCACCCTGCTGACTCCGAACGAAGAAGGTGAAACCCTGACCATCCGGGAGAACTTCAACCTCGCCCCCGAAGAGGAGTTGGAGGTCACGGAACAACTGCATCCCGGTTCTTATGCCGGGGGGGAGGATTCTGGGGAAGGGGAACTGGAAGAAAGCTTCGAAGAAGACACAATCCCCGAACACGAGGGCCTGGTGGCCGCGTATTTCCGGGAAATGCTGCGGTATGCCATACTGTCTCCCGAGGAAGAGCGGGACCTGGGCCGCATCATCAAACACGGTCAGGAGGACGTGCTGCAACTGGTGCTCAATGTGTCCTCCGAGCTGGAGGAGGTCAAATATCTCCAGAAAAAAGTGCGGCACTGGTTTTCCACCCCGGAAAAAAGCGCCCAGGCCAAGGAAAAGCTCTTTCGCCTGATCCACCAGACCATTCAGCGCATCCTGAAACAGCACCCCAAGGAAATGGAAATCAGGGGACTGCTGGAGAACATCAAGGTCACTGAGGCCCAGGTGAATCTGGCCCGGGACAAGATGATCAAGGCCAACCTGCGGCTGGTGGTGAGCATTGCCAAAAAGTATCTGCATCGGGGCCTGACCTTCTCCGACCTGATTCAGGAAGGCAATCTGGGGCTCATGAAGGCGGTGACCCGGTACGACTACACCACCGGCTACCGGCTGAGCACCTTTGCGTCCTGGTGGATCCGCCAGACCATCACCCGGGCCATCTATGACAAAACCCGGACCATCCGCATTCCGGTGCACCTGCAGGAGATCCGCAACCGCTGCTACCGGGCTTTCTACGACCTGCTCAAGGAGCTGGGCCGGGAGCCCAACCTGAGGGAGATCTCCGAGCGCTCCGGGGTGGCCGAGGATAAAATTCTCATGGTCACCAACCTGTCGGATGAGCTCATCAGCCTGGAAACCCCGGTGGGCGACGAAGGGGACCGGTTGGGGGATTTCATCCGCAACGACAAAGCGGTGTCGCCCTATGAGGACATCCTGGAATCGGAACTCACCGATAAAACCTCCTTTATCCTCAACACCCTGACCCAGAGGGAAGAGAAGATCATGAAGATGCGCTTCGGCATCGGCGAGGAGGTGGAGCATACCCTGGAGGAAATCGGGCGAGCCTTCAAGGTCTCCCGGGAGCGCATCCGCCAGATCGAAAAGAAGGCCCTGAAACGCCTGAAGCACCCCACCCGCAAAGCGGCGTTGGAGGATTTTCTGGAGTAAGCAAAACGCCCCGACATCCCCGTTTGGGCCACGATTGTTGACTCTCACGAGGAGCAAGCATGGCAAAGATCAGTCAGGAGAAACTCGACGAGGTGAAAAAGCGACTCCTGGAACAGAAGCAGAATCTCTGGTTCGAAGTTAAGGACCGGCTGAAAAGCCACATCGGCGACGGCTACCAGGAGATGTTGGCCACCGCCCGGGACGAAGAGGACCAGGCCTCGGTGAGTCATCTGGCCGAGACCCATCTCAGTCTCCTGGGCCCCAAGCGCCAGGAACTGGAGGCCATCGAGGAGGCCCTGCAGCGCCTGGAGCACGGCACCTACGGGATCTGCGAAGCCTGCGGCTGCGCCATTGAGCCCCGCCGCCTGGAGGTCATGCCGGAAACCCCCTTCTGCCGGAACTGCATGTCCCAGAAGGAGAAGCTGGCCAAAGCCGCGGCGCGCTGACCGCACCTCTTTCAGCCATAACCAAAACTGCGAGGCGGAAGGGCAAACCTTCCGCCTTTTTTTTCGGGAAAAACCCCTGCCGGGTCATGCCAGGTTGCCAACCTAGAAGTAAATATAAGGGTCCGCGGTTCTTGCTTTCACCCAAGCTCAAACAGATTTATAGAAATTCTAAGACCTTGCCGGTCCCGGCAAAACAAATCCCCCCTGACCCCCCTCCCAACCCCCATTTACCGGGACCACAGGCATCTTGCCTGTGCAACACAGGCTGGAAGCCTGTGCTCCAGCGTCATGGGGTTGGGGGAGGGGGTGTGGGGGAGGGGGCAGGGGTCCACCGACCCCTGGCCCACTCCCCCACAACAAACTTTTCAAGACAGCACGGTAACTTGCTCATGCCCAGGATTCGTATCCTTCTGGTGGACGACGACCCCCTTATCTGCTCCCTCGGTGGTGAGCTGCTGGAAAAAATGGGATATGAGGTGGAAACCGCCGGACTGGGGGAAGAGGTGGCGGCGCGGTTTCAGCAGGACCCTCCCCCGGACCTGGTGATTCTCGACTATAATCTGCCGGGCCTGAGCGGTTTGGAGGTCATGCGGCGGTTGCTGACTTCCCATCCCGGCGCCAGGGTGCTGATGGCCTCCGGATTTTTTTCCCGTCAGGAAATGGCCGAGCTCAAGGCCGCCGGCGCGGCGGGCTTTCTGTACAAGCCTTTCCGGATCGGGGCGGCCAAGTCCCTCATCGAGGAGATTTTGCAGGTGACTCAGGACAGTTAGTTGACGCCTGGTGTCGCATCCCGGATATATGAGCCAGGGACTAATCCTGGGGCACAAAGAGAAAGAGCGCCGCGTTCCGGCTGGAAAACATCTCTTTTTCCTGCCACTTCTGCCCCAGAAGCCGGACGGCGAAGTGTTTGACCTCCACCAGGCTGCGGAAATGGGCCGCCACCAGCCACACCCGCCGGGGCGCCTCGGAATTGGCGGCCGGCAGGGCAAGATCGGTCTCCACGCAGGATTTGCCCCACAACACCCCTTCTAAATTTCCCCGGAAATAATATTTGAAAGGAAAAATGGCGTGGTAATAGACGTAAACCAGGTCGCCGGGCCGGAGGTGTGCGCTCAGATACCGGGCCACGGGCTTAAGTTCCTGGCGGTTGACCTGGGGCTGGAGATTTTCCTGCACCAGGGCCAGGGGCTGGGTGGTCAAAAGGACGAGAGCCGCCAGGGCCGGGGCCAGCCAGCGCGGGGGCCGGCGCCACAGCCGGGAAAAGACCGCGGCACCACCCACGGAAGCGATGAGATACAACCAGGGGGCGCTGAACAGAAACAGGCGGCTGCCGTTGAAGTGGCCCATGAAGGGATAGCGGTGCAGGGCCGCGGCCATAAGGGCCAGAACCAGAGGGCCGCCCCAATAGAGCAATAGACGCCGGGGACCCCGACGGGCCAGGGCCAAAGCCCCCAGGGCCGCAAACCCCACTCCCCAGAGCCATCCCCAGGCGGGGGCGAAAAAGGCTTGGAAAAAATAATGGCCGTACCGCCCCAAAGCGCCGGCCAACCACGACAGAAACGGAATCAGGCCGGAGAGCTCCGGGTAGTCCCCGGCCCAATAGGCCACCAACTCCGGATCCACCTGGCGGCGGTAAAAAACGACGAAAAAAAGGGCCGCGGCCACCCCCCAGAAGGCGCCCAGCCACACCACCCGACTCCGCCGGGGCTGGGGAACCTCGAACCACAAAACCGCCAGGACCGCGGGCAGCACAAACACCGCGCCATGGGAAAAACCCAGGGCCACAGGGCCCACCAGGGCCAGGGTCAGCCAGGGGGCGGCGCGGTCGGGGCGGTCGCGCAGCCGCTCCGCCAGCCAGACCACCAGGACCGCAAAGAAGGCGTCGCCGCTGTACTGCTTGACTTCCTTGGAAAAATAGACCAGCACCGGCGAGAGGGCCACCAGGGTCAGTCCCATGAGCGCCGCCCCCGGGGAGACCAGACGCCGGGCCGCGAACCGAAAGAGGACCACGAGGCCCACGCCGAAGCCCAGGGAAAGGGCCCGCAGAACCGCCTCGCCGCCGCCGAAGATCTGGACCAGGCCCCACAGGGACAACATATAGAAAGGGGGAGTGGAGCGCCCCAGGGTCAGGGCCTCGCCCGGGGTGGGGGCCAGGGCCGCCAGGGCCACCCAGGCCTCGTCCGTCCAGAGATTGCGGGCGGAAAGATCCCAGAGGCGGAAAACCACCGCCACCGCCAGGATGGCCACTGGGATCAAAATCTCCACCCAAACGGCAGGGTTACCCGCTTTGCGGCCTTGGCTGATGGTTTCCTTCAATGACACCCTCTATGCACGATCTTTGCACTATTTAGAGTAAAGGAAACGGTGTTTGGTTATCAAGGGAGAAGGTGATAAGATGGGCACCGACCTTAAGGAAGTGGGTATTGCCCCGGAAACATCGAAACCTATCTGTTATAAAATTATTATGGTCAATTTTGGCCACACCGGAAGATGAAAAAATGTGGAACAGCCGCCCCCGGCTGTTCTTTAAAAGAGCAGGCGAGGGCGCCTGCTCCACATTTCCAAGAAGATTCTCGCAGTAAAGATTTATGTGAAACCACCGCCCTCGGCGGTTCGTGCGAAGGCCAAGGCGCCGGCGCCACATTTTTCATGTCTTAAGGGTGAGCCGTAGACCCATGAGCGACTCTTCAAAAAAAAGGAATCGAACGACGCCGCCCACGCGGGCCGTTCTGTGGCCCCCGCCGCTGACCCCTGGGGACGTTGTGGCCGTGGCGGCGCCGGCCAGCCCCGTTTCCCCGGAGGCCTGGCAGGCCGGGGTGCAGGTGTTGGAAGCCTGGGGCTTCCGGGTGGTGTCGCGTCCGGAAGTTTTTGAGGAGCGGCCCTGGGGACAAGACATTGACCGCCAGCGGGCCCGGCGCTTCCAGGAAATCTGGCATGACCCGGAGGTCAAGGCCATCATCGGGGCGAGGGGGGGGTACGGCTCCCTCAAAATCCTCCCCTTCCTGGACATAAAAAGGCTGGCCCGGCGCCCCAAACGCCTGGTGGGCTTCAGCGACCTGACCAATTTGCTCCTCACCCTGCACCAGCGCCTGGGGGTGGTGACCTTTCACGGCCCCAACCTGGCCCAACTGCCGGAAATCACCGGCGAGGCCCAGGAGAGCTGGCGCGGCTGGCTCACCGCTCCGGGCCCCCAAAAAATCACCCTTGCCGGGCTGACCACCCTGCACCCGGGCACGACCCAGGGGCCCCTCATCGGGGGCAACCTCACCACCCTGTGCCATCTGTTGGGCACCCCCTATGCCCCTCGTCTGGATGGGGCTCTCCTGTTTCTGGAAGACCACAATGAAGCCCTCTACCGCCTGGACCGCCTGGCCCACCACCTGCTTTTTTCCGGGGTGCTGGAGGGCGTCCAGGGCATCCTGCTGGGCGCCTTCACCGGCGGGGGCTCCCAAAGCCACGCCGAAGAGGTCCTGGCCCTCGCCTTTGAGCCCCTTAAAGTGCCGGTGGCGGCGAACCTGCCGGTGGGACACCAGGCGGACAACCACACCCTGCCCCTGGGAGCCCTGGCCCGCCTTGACACCCGGGCGGGCAGCCTGGATTTTCTGTCCTGAGAAATTTACTGATTTATTTTTGCGGAAAACCGAAAACTTCGGAACCTCTTCGGGCTCCATCCCCGGGAGTTGACAACCCTTCCCCGGGCCTTAATTTTTTAAAAGAATTCTGTGGATACAAGGAGAAGACCATGGGAAAAAAGACCCAGGCCAAGGCCTATGTCTGCGCCACCTGCGGGGCTTTGGCGGAGGCGCCCGGACATCTGTGCAACCCCCAGGGGGAGCCTTTGACCTGCAAGTACTGCGGCAAAAAGCACGAAGTCCACGAAAAGCACTTTTGCAAAGGGAAACTTGAGGATATCAAATACGTCTGTAAAAACTGCGGCCGCCTGGCCACCAGCGCCGAGTTCCTCTGCAAGCCCCAGGAAGTGCCCAACGTCTAGGGCTGTTCTTAAAAGTCCAGAGTCCAGGGTCCAAAGTCCAAGGTTTTAGCGGCAGGCGGTGCCCGCAGCTTTTCAGGCTTTGCGGGGTGGGCCGCAGGCCCATGAGGGACGGTTATGAAAGTTCTTTGTTGGGGAGTGGGAGTGGCCTGGGGGGGGTGGGGGGGTTGGGGAGCCACTTCCCCCGACCCTCCCCCCAGAAGGAATTTTTCTTATTGGACTTTGGCGACGCTGCTCTCGGAGATCCAAACCTTAAAGTTTGACCACCAACACCGGACAGGGGGCCTGGGCAATCACCCGTTCGGTGACGCTCCCCATGAGCAGCCGCTTCAGCCCGGTGCGGCCGTGGCTGCCCAAGACGATCAGGTCAATGTCTTTGCTCCGGGCAAGTTCGAGGATGACCCCCGAGGCTGACTCGGATTCCCGGACAAAATCCTCCGCAATGATGCCCCGGGCCGCGGCCTGCTGCTTCACCTCTTCGGCGTATTGTCGGGGGAGCTTGATTTTCTCTTCGGTTAATTCCGGCGCCACCGCATAGACATGAGCGGATATTTCCAGGACGGAGACTACTTTCAGGGTCCCTCCGGAGCACTGGACCAGATCAAGGGCCCTTTCAGCAGCCTTGCGGCTAAAATCTGAGCCGTCGGTAGCCACCAAAATGCGTTCCGAACCGATGGCGGCCTTTTCCGGCACCACCAGGACGTCCTGACTGCTGAAGCCGATGACCCGGGCCGTGGTGCTGCCTATAATCAGACGCTCGGCAAAGGATATGCCTCTCACCCCCATGATAATCAGGTCGCGGCCCTCATCCTCGGCCAGGTCCACGATGGCCTCATAAGCCTCGGCCATGACGCACACGGGCCTGATCTGCACCCCTTCGGCTGCGGCCAGTTCCGTGGCTTTGGCCAGGGCCTCTTCACAGGGCTGCCGCAGCAGGGCGCCGATATCGCTGACGCCCATGGACCGCAAATCCCCGGAGTAGGGGGGGGCCACGGCCACCACGATGATGTCTTGCTGGGCTAACCTAAAGGATTCCTTGAGGGCATGGAGGCTGATCTCCGAGCCGTCCACCCCCACCAGTAATTTTTTATACATGTGCATGCCCGTCTATCTCCTCGGAAACTCATCAGAGGCGCCTTGGGGGCCGCCGGGTTTGCGGCCCGGGAGGCCGGCAGGGCAGGGCTCTCTGGATAAAAAAGGGTAGGGTGGACCAGGTCCACCCGTACGATGGTATGTCAGGCCTGCGAGTTTTGTCCAGAAAATTTGCGATAATTCCTGATGGAGGCCGCAGGATTCAGGGTCGTCAGGAGGCCTCCGCTTTTTGATAGGAAACGCTTTCCAGCTTCGCCGCAGCCTTTTCAGCCCGGATGCCTTTAAAGATGGCCCCCAGAATGATGATGCAGCCCACCGCCAGGGCAATAATCATGCACAGGTAGCTGATGGTGTCCATTATCCCCAGGGTCCCCGCATTCACGGACATAAGCTGGAGTTGGGTCAGATACTTGGGGATGGCCAGGAGCCGGCTGACCGCTACGATGAGCATGATGGTGCTCATGACGAACTTCACCATGTAGTCTTTGACATAGGTGGTGCCGATGGCGCCGAGCTGCACCCCGAACAGGGAACCGGCCAGGATGAGCAGGGTCATGCGAATGTCGATCATGCCCATGATGCCCCATTTGACGGAGCCGGTGAAGCCCATGATAAAGGCGATGACCAGTTCGGTGGCCGAGGCTATCAGGGCGGAGGCCCCCACCACATACATCATGCCGGGAACCCCGATAAAGCCGCCCACCGCAATGGTGGCTGCCAGCATTCCGGTGAAAAACCCCACCGGCACCGTAAACCACAGGGAGATGCGGACATTGGCGGTTTTAAAGTGGACCATGGGGGGCAGATTGATGCTCTGCAGTTTTCTGGCCAGTTTGGTGACCGTGGCTTCGGCGCCGCTCTTTTTCAACTGGAGGGCGTCCTTTAAGACATAGCCTCCCACCACCACCAGGACGATGACGAAGGCCACGCTGATGTAAAGATTGGAACCCGCCTCCCCCCAGGCGGCCAGAATGATCTCCTGGATCTTGATGCCCACCAGCACCCCGCCGGCGGCGCTGATGGCCATGAGAACGCCCAGCTTGATGTCGACTTGGCCGTATTTCCAGCGTTTATAGGCCCCCACCATGGCCTTGGGAAATTTGTGGCACATATTGCTGGCCACGGCCACGGCCCCGGGCGCGCCCAGGGTCATCATGCCCGGGGTCAGCACAAAAGCCCCGCCGGAGCCGATGAAGCCGCTGACCAAACCGCCGATGAAGCCGAGCACGAACAGGAATATGACTACGTATAAGTTCATGTCAATAAAGGTGATGGAGTCTAAGCCTGGCATTGAGAAAACCTCCCATGATGACTATTGTTATCGGTTACCCGTTTCATCCCGCCGACTGCCTGCCAGGAAGCTCCGTTGCGGCGCCGAGCCTCCCAGACAGGCAGCCGAACTCTAAGCGTTGAGGCGCAGCCGGGGGCGGGGACGCACCCTTTCTGCCTGCTTGGTGGCGGGCATCTCGACCCGGGTCACCTTCTTGGAGGCCTCGATCCCCAGGGCCGACCAGAAACTGCCGGTAAAGGCGCCGTGGGCAAAGGAAACCGCAAATACGGTGAGCACCGGCAGGGCGGCGTATATCCCACCTTTGGTAAAATAGGTCATCACCGTGCCCTCATTGAGAAACACTGCCAGATACATGACGGCGGTGATGGCGCCGAAGACGATGGTGCTTTTCAGAGCTTTCTTCCTTTTTTGCTGGGCAAGTTTCGGCATGGGTCCTTCTCCTTAACGATAAGTTTTCAAGCTGAAGACCGGCAGATTCACCCGGGTGTGCAGCTCCTCCCGTTTGACCCGGGAGTCGGTGATTACCAGTTCGATCCGCCGGTATTGCCGATTGATTTCTTCCACGGCCCTGGCTACGTCGCCAAATTTCACCACGTGGGTTAG
Source organism: Desulfobaccales bacterium (assembly GCA_041740935.1). Taxonomy (GTDB): domain Bacteria; phylum Desulfobacterota; class Desulfobaccia; order Desulfobaccales; family 0-14-0-80-60-11; genus JBGSLA01. The sequence goes on from JBGSLA010000018.1 coordinate 12,605, forward strand.
GTGGATTTTCTTGGGAGCCGCTTTTTGGGCCAGCACGGCCCCGGCAGCCTCGGCCTGGCGGCGAAATTCTTCCTGACCCTGCTGGTCAAAAGGTGACAAGGATGTTCCCACCGGCGCCGGCCCCACACTCAGGGCCAGCAGCTCATAGCCCAGACGCTCGGCCAGCGAGGTGGCATAATCCATAACCGGTTCGGCGAAGGTGTCTTCCTGGCCGAGGACTAGAATCTTGCGGTTGCCCCGCTGGCGCAAAACCTCCAGGGCCTCCTGGGGCGCCCCGGCCTCGGCAAAGGAAATGGCCATCATGGTCTCGTCATAATCGGCTCCCAGGTCCCGGTGCCTCTTGACCTCCACCTCGGAGGGCTTATGAGGCTTTTGCCACCGTTTCAGGAACTCTCGGAGTCGCTTCAGAACCATGATGGACCTTCCCCTTCCCTAATGACCAAGCGATTATGTCCGGTAGGGGCGCTGCCGCGGGGTTTGGCGCTTCTGCTCCGCCACCCGCTCTTCCGGCCGCTTCTGCATTTCCTGGTAAATTTCCGTGGCCGCTTCCGGTTCGTTGGCTTCGGCGAAGGCCACCGCCATCCATGTCGCTTGCCACTTATCTAAAAATTTCATCATGACCTCCTGTGCTGCTATCGTTGCCAATCTTCTATCCAAGGATCGTGCCAAAGGGTGAATTATGATTAACTTATTGATTTAACATTATAATTAGGCACCTATAAAAAATGCCTCTTTTCACAAAAGCGTTGCTTATTGCAACGAGTTTTTTCTTAAGCAGAATAATATGAATAAAATCTATATGTTAATCTGTTGTTGCAGCCGGCCGGACATGTGTTGCCTATTGCAACGAATTGCGGCCGTCCCGGGATGAATCTCCTGGTGAAATTGCTTTCCGGAGATTTTTCCTTTATGTTTGTGGTACAAAGTGACCGCGTCCTGAGGAAAGGCTGATTTCATGGTGTTTTTTCGCAAATCCCCAGAAGAGACCCCTAAAGTAAGTTCTGATTTGCAGGACCTGCGCGCCCAGGTGGCCAAAACCCGCCTCCCGGAGCAGGCGGCCCAGGTGGTGGCCAAGGAACTGGAGCGCCTGGACAAGACCGACCCCTCGGTGCCGGAGTACATCATCGGCATCAACTACGTGGAATATCTCCTGGGCCTGCCCTGGTACGGCTTCACCGAGGACAATCTCGATCTGCAGCGGGCCGAGCATATTCTGGGGGCCCAGCACTTCGGCTTGAAACACGTCAAGGAGCGGATCCTGGAATATCTGGCGGTGCGCACCCTGTGCCTGGTCAGGCCCTTTCAGGTGCTGGTGGTGGATGACGAAGAGATCGCCCGCACCAATCTGGAACACATTTTGAAAAAAGAGGGCTACCAGGTCAGGACCGCGGCCAACGGGCTGGAGGCCCTGGCCCGGATTAAAGAGCACGAAGTCGATCTGATCCTCACCGATCTCAAGATGGAAAAAATGGACGGCATCCAGCTTCTGGAGGCCGCCAAAGTGGTCGCCCCCCATGCCGCCATCATGATGGTGACCGGCTACGCCACCGTGGATTCGGCGGTGGAGGCCTTACAAAAAGGCGCGGTGCACTATATATCCAAGCCCATTAAGATCGACGAACTTCGGGAGTCGGTGAAAAAAATTTCCGAAAAAAAGCGCCTGCTGCAAAATACCCGGGGGCCGGTCCTGTGCTTTGCCGGTCCGCCGGGCACCGGCAAGACCTCCCTCGGGCGCTCCATTGCCGAGGCCCTGGAGCGCAAATTCGTGCGCCTGTCCCTGGCGGGCTTAAGGGATGAAGCTGAACTGCGGGGGCACCGCCGGACCTACGTGGGGGCCCTGCCTGGAAGAATTATCAATGAAATCAAACGGCTGGGTGTAAAAAATCCGGTTTTCATGCTGGATGAAATCGACAAGGTGGGCCAGGGCTTCAAAGGGGACCCGGCCTCGGTGCTCCTGGAAATCCTGGACCCGGAGCAGAACAGCGCCTTTTTCGACCATTACCTGGACGTGCCCTTTGATCTTTCTGCGGTGATGTTCATCGCCACCGCCAATGTGGTGGAAAATCTCCCCCGGCCCCTGCTGGACCGCCTGGAAGTTATTGATTTCCCGGGATATTCAGAACAGGAAAAGCGGCGCATCGCCCACGATTATCTGATTCCCCGCCAACTCCAGCACCACGGCCTGTCCCATCTCCCCATTGAGGTGACCGAGGGGGCCATCAGCCAAATCATTCAGGGCTATACCCGGGAAGCGGGGCTGCGCAACCTGGAGCGGGAAATCGCCACGGTCTGCCGGAAACTGGCCCGCATCTGCCTCAAAGGCGGCGCCGGCCCCTGTCCGGTGCTCATCGATGAAGCCCTGGTGGAGCAGTTGCTGGGGCCGCGCAAGTTTATCCACGAGGCGACCCAGGCCCAGAATCGCCTCGGGGTCACCACCGGCCTGGTGTGGACCGAATTCGGCGGCGAGATTATCTTTGTGGAAGCGGTGGCCATGCAGGGCAACAAGCAGTTGCTCCTCACCGGCTCCCTGGGGAGCGTGCTCCAGGAGTCGGCCCAGACCGCGTTAAGCTATATCCGCAGTCATTCCCAGGAGTTCAACATTGACCCCAATTTTTTTGCGGACAAAGACATTCATATCCACCTGCCCGCGGGCTCCATCCCCAAAGACGGGCCTTCGGCGGGGCTCACCATCGCCCTGGCCCTGATCTCGCTGCTCACCCGGCGGCCGGCCCGCCGGGATGTGGCCCTTTCCGGGGAGTTGACCCTAAGCGGCCGCATCCTGCCGGTGAGCGGCATCCGGGAAAAGCTCCTGGCCGCCCAGCGGGCCGGGGTGCGGATGGTGATTCTGCCCCAGCGCAACGCCGTCGATCTTCATGACATTGAAGAGGAATTGAAGGAAGGCTTGGAAGTGCTCCTGGTCAGCGAAGTCGACCAGGCCTTGCTGGATGCGGTCCTGCTGCCCCGGGAGGCCGAGCCCTCAGGCGTCCATGCCAAAGCGCTTTAATTTGCGCCACAGGGACACCCGGTCGATCCCCAAAATCTCCGCGGCCTTGGTTTTGTTGCCCTGCACCTCGCCCAGGACCTGGGAGATATACTCTTTTTCATACTCTTCCAGGGTGAGCAGGTCGGTTTTGGCCCGGCGCTGCACGTCAAAGCGCTGCTCCCTGAGATCCGCCGGCAGGTGCGACACCTCCACCGTGGAGCCCGAGGCCAGGGTGACCGCCCGCTCGATGATGTTCTCCAATTCCCGCACGTTCCCCGGAAAAGCGTACCTGGTCAGGATATCCATCACCTCCGGGCTGATACCTTCCACCTGTTTTCCCTGGGCCGTGGAGAATTTTTCCAAAAAGTGCTGGCTCAAAAGGGGGATGTCATCGGCCCGCTCCGCCAGGGAGGGCACCTCCAGGGTAATGACGTCAAGGCGGTAATAGAGGTCCTGGCGAAAGGCGCCCTGCTCCACCTCTTTTTTCAGGTCCTTATTGGTGGCCGCCAGGATGCGGATATCCACCGGCACCTCCGTGGTCCCGCCGATGCGGAAAAAGGTTTTGTCCTGGAGCACCCGCAGGAGCTTCACCTGCATGGACAGGGACATCTCGGCGATCTCGTCCAGGAAAATGGTCCCCCCTGAGGCCACTTCCAGCAGACCCTTTTTCACCCCCCGGGCCCCGGTGAAGGCCTCCTTTTCATGGCCGAACAGTTCATGGGCCAACAGTTCCTCGGTAAAGGAGCCGCAGTTGATGGCCAGGAAGCGCTGCGGCGAGCGGGGGCTCAGGTGATGAATGGTCTTGGCCACCAACTCCTTGCCGGTGCCGGTTTCCCCTAAAATGAGCACCGTGCAGTCCGTGGGCGCGATCTGCCGGATGATGGCTTTCAAGGCCTCCATTTTGGGGGTCTTGCCGATCAAGAGCGGCATCCCTTTCTGGCTCCGAATCTGCTGGCGCAGTTCGGTGACTTCCTGCTTCAGCCATCTTCTTTCCAGGGCCTGGCGCACCAGAATTCTCACTTCATCGATTTTATAGGGCTTGGCCAGGTAGTGATAAGCCCCCCGCTGCATGGCCTCCACCGCGGAGGTCACCGTGGCGTAGCCGGTGATCATGATGACCTCGGTGTCCGGGTAGAGCTCCCGGGTGCGCTCCAGGACCTGCATGCCGTCCACCACCTTCATGCGCAGGTCGGTGAGCACCAGGTCGAATTCGCTCTTTTCCAGCTCCTGCAAGGCCTTGAAGCCGCTGTCCACCGAGACGATGGTATACCCTTCCCGTTGCAGCACATGCTCCAGATTCTCCCGGGCGATGAATTCGTCATCGACAATCAGGATCACCGCCGGCTTCATAGCAGGGGCTCCTCATCGGGAGGTATCGGTTTACAGGGCAGGCGGATGATAAACCGGGTGCCTTCGCCTTCCTTGCTCTCCACGGTGATAGTGCCTTGATGTTTTTCAATAATGCCATACACGATGGACAGACCCAGGCCGGTCCCGGCCCCCACTTCTTTGGTGGTGAAAAAGGGGTCGAAAATTCGCCCCAGATCTGTTTTGGATATGCCTTTGCCGGTATCCGTGACCATGATCACCACCCGTCGGATCTCTTTGTCCAGCCTGGCCTGAACCTTGATTTGGCCCGGGAGGGTTTCGATGGACTGGATGCTGTTCATGAACAGATTCAAAAAGGCCTCCTGCATCCGTTGGGCGTCGAGATGCAGCATGAGGTCCTCGGGAACGTCTTCCTCAATATCTATCCCTGCCGGCACCTGGCTGGAGATGAGCCGGATGGAGCGATCCACCACGGTTTTGAGCAGGGTGGGCTTCAGGGTGAACTCCCGTGACCGGGAAAATTCCAGCAGACCCTTGACGATGTCCCGGGCCCGGTCCACCTCCTGCTCAATATTGGTGAGCATCTTTTTGAAAAAGGTGAGATCCTCGGTGTCCAGTTCCTCCATGAGGATCTGGCAGGAGGTGGAAATGTTGTTGAGGGGATTGTTCAACTGATGGGCCACCCCGGAGGTCAACACCCCGAGGGAGGACAACTTTTTGGCCTGGACCAGTTGGTCCTGGCGTTTTTCCAGTTCCGCCACCATGCGGTTGAAGGCCTCCACCACCCGCTGGGTCTCGTCCCGGGTGTCCAGCACTTCCAGGGGCTTAAAATTTCCCATGGCGATGCGCAGGGTGGTCTTCTCGATGACTCTCAAGGGCTGAAGAATCTTGCGGCTGACCACGACAACCAAAAACCCCCCCAAAAGCAGAAAAATAAATATGGCGGTCACCAGTTGACCCTTGAGGGTCATGATGATTTCCAGAATTCTTTGGCGTTCGATTTTGACCAACTGGTGTGAGAGTTCCACGAGCTGTTTCCCCCGCTCCCGCAATTGTTCTTCCAATTCCCGGCGCGAGGACGGACTCAAGGCCGTGCCGTTCGATGTTATCTTTTTCAATAGCTTATGATAATCGGAAAAATGTTGACGGATGAGACTGACTTGTGGAGCGCCTTTAAAGCCCTTTACTTCGGGTTCGAGATTATCGAGCACCTCCAGGCCAAGTTGAATATAACGTTGATTTTCGGTTAAATCTTCCGCAGACCCATATAACAGAAAGTTTTTTTCATATCTTCTGATTTCCAACATAATATTACTGAGATCATCGGCAACTTCTACTAGATGTTGTTTCACTTCAATGACCCGCAAATAATAATAAGAGACAACTCCAATGAATCCAATAGCCAATATGCCTGCGGTAAGGCCCATGATTACTTTCTGACGGATGTTAAAATGCCAGGGAATTATTGATCTTACCATGCATGAGACTCCATTCCTGACGGCGTCGCCAACCTTTTAACATCAGAATGGGCAGCCCGTTTCCTGTTCCACCCAAGGCCTAACGTAGCGCGCTGTTTAGGATTAATCGATTTAACCACATTTTCCACTATAAATCAAAGGGTTAAAATACCTTTATGATCCTAATTCGTAAGACGTATCCTCTTACCGTCACCGAAAACTGAAAACCGCCGACCGCCTTACTCGGTGCCGATGAAAAACGGCCGAAAGTCGGATTCCGGCCGGCGCCGGGCCTCCTCCAGATAGGCCAGCATCCTGTCCCGGTCCCGGGGCAGGTCGCCCGCCACATTCACATAATTCGTATAATGGTCGCTCTCCACCCGGACCGGCGCGGTGATGCCCGCGATGAGGGCCGCGGTTTCGGCCAGGGCCTGGTGGGGGCTCTGCATGGCGAAGCGCCCGGCCAAGACCTCGGCCAACAGAGGCGTGTTGACCTTGGGGACAAAGGTGCGCAGGCGCAGCACGTCTGGGGGCGCCTCGTTCACCAGGGCTGCGGTGTGCCGGGCTTGGGCGCCGCTTCCTTCCCGGCCGCCGATGCCGATCATGACATAGGCGTTGAGCTCAATGCCCGCTTCCCGGAGCAGCCTGGCCGCCTGGGCGTGCACCGCCCGGGTGGCGCCTTTGTTGATATGGGCCAGTATGCCATCATCGCCGCTTTCCCAGCCCACGTGAACGCGCCCCAGCCCCGCCTCGCTCAAAAGGCGCAGCCCCTCCCGCCCCTTTTTCAGGATAAACTGGGATGACCCGTACACCGTGATGCGCTCAAGACTCGGAAAGACAGACCGGGCGTGGCGGCAGATCTCGGCCAGGCCGGAGGTTTGCATGGCGATGGTGTTGCCCGCCGGCAAAAACAGGGTGCGCCCCCCGTCCCCGTAGCGGCGGGCCGCGTCCTCCAGATCTTCTTGGATGTCCTTAACCGGCCGCACCTTAAAGCGCGTGTTTTTATACACCAGACAAAAGGTGCAGCGGTTGTGGGGACAGCCCACCGTGGCCTGGACCAGGAGGCTGCCGGCCTCGCTGGGCGGCCGATAAATGGGACCTTCATAGCGCATGGGGCAAGCATTGATATTGGGGCTCAAGTTTATTTATAATGAGCCCAAATGATGAATAAATAAAGAGGTGCCCGTGGATAGCCCATTATCCTCTGCCTGGCTTTGCCGACAGATTGTCGCCGAAGCCCCGGACGCCGTCATTTTTGCCGACCCGGAAGGGATCATCCGTCTCTGGAACCGGGGCGCGGAAGAAGTTTTCGGCCACTCCGCCGAGGAGGCTGTCGGTCAGCCCCTGGATCTGATCATTCCGGAAGCCCTCCGGGAACGCCATAACCAGGGCTACCGGCGGGTGATGGCCACGGGCCAAACCCATTATGGCCGTGAGCTGCTGGCCGTGCCCGGTCTGCGTCGGGATGGCAGCCGGGTTTCTCTGGAATTCAGCATCGCCCTCCTCAAGGGCGACGCCGGCCGGGTGGCGGGAGTCGCCGCCATCCTGCGGGATGTCAGCGCTCGCCGGCAACAGGAGCAGGAGCTGAAAAAACGCCTGGCCCACCTGGAGGCCGAACTGGCCAAACCTACCTCTTGAAAGCCTGCCTGGGCCTCAAATGGGCGGGGCGATGGTGACCAGAAGCCTCAGGTCGGTTTTGGCCCGGAGGCCGTGGGGCTCGGCAATATCGCACACCAGCACGTCCCCTTTGGTGGCGGGCACAGGTTTTTCGCCCCCCAGAAATTCCCCCTCGCCCTCCAGGATCACCAGGCTCACCTGGCCCTCGATATCATGATTGTGCACCGGCATTTCCTGTCCGGCCCTGAAGTTGAAGTTGAGGATTTTCATATACGGGGAATCGTGGACCAGGAGCCGTTTGAGGCTCCGGTCGCTGAAGTCGCCGGCCTCATACAGGTTGATTTTGGGCATGGTTTTTTCCTCCTTCGGGGTTTCCGCCGCTGATCAGGCCTGGTAAATGGGGGCCCCCGGCAAGCCGGCAAAGGCGTTCCTGGTGTCCACGATGAGCCGGGCCAGAGAGGCGATCCAGGCGTAGTCATAGGCCCGGTGATCGGTTACCAGAAGCACGCAGTCCGCGCCGGACAGGGTCTCCGGGGTGAGCTCCACGGACGTCAGGTCCAGGTCCGGGAATTTCCGCCCGCCCCGGAGATGGGGAATGTGGGGATCGTTATAGGCTACCGCGGCGCCTTTGCTTTGCAGCAGGGTGATTATCTTGAGTCCCGGGGATTCCCGGGGGTCGTCCACATCTTTTTTGTAGGCCGCGCCCAAAACCAGAATTTTGGCGCTCTTGAGGGCCTTCCCCTGGTCGTTTAAGGCCTCTGCCACCCTTTGCACCACAAAGTAGGGCATGGCCGCGTTGACTTCGCCGGCCAATTCGATGAAGCGGGTGGACAGGTCGAATTGCCGGGCCTTCCAGGTCAGATAAAAGGGGTCGATGGGAATGCAGTGGCCCCCCAGCCCCGGACCCGGATAAAAGGCCTGAAACCCGAAGGGCTTGGTCCGGGAGGCCTCGATGATTTCAAAAATGTCCAGCCCCATGCGCAGACACAGCACCTTGAGTTCGTTGATCAGGGCAATATTCACCGCCCGGTAGATGTTCTCCAGGAGCTTGGTCATTTCCGCGGCCTGGGTGGAGGATACCGGCAGCACCCGGTCCACGATTTGGCTGTAGAGGGCCGCGCCGTGTTCCAGACAGGCGGGAGTGACGCCCCCCACCACCTTGGGGATGTTTTGTACATGAAAGGTGGGGTTGCCCGGGTCTTCCCGCTCCGGCGAGAAAACCAGGAAGAAATCTTTCCCGACCATAAATTTCTGGCCCAAAATGGGCAGCAGCACCTCCGCGGTGGTGCCGGGGTAGGTGGTGGACTCTAGCGACACCAGCTGCCCGGGGCGCAGGGCCCGGGCGATGTCCCGGCTGGTGTTCTCCACATAGCGCAGGTCCGGCTCCCGGGAGGGAGTCAGGGGGGTGGGTACGCAGATGAGCAGGGCGTCCGGCTCCCCCAGGCGGGCCATGTCACAGGTGGCGGCAAAGCGCCGGCGCTCCCCGGCAGATTCCGTCATCTCCGCCACCAGGCTGGAGGGAATGTGCTTGATGTAGGATTCCCCGCGGTTGAGGCGCTCCACCTTGTTCCGGTCGGTATCGAACCCCAACACCGCAAACCCCACTTCCCAGAAGCGCCGCACCAACGGCAGGCCCACATACCCCAGGCCGATGACCCCGATAACGGCTTCCTTTTGCTCAATTTTTTGGCGTAAGGTCATGTTTTTCTCACGATTCCTTGAAGAATCTTTGGGGAAAGGGGCCAAGGCTTGAGGCCCTTGCCCCTCCCCCAACCCCCCACCCTCAAGCCCTACCTAAGCACGGTAGGACGGGCTTCCAGGCCCGTCCAGGCACGGGCAGGATGCCCGTGCTACCTGCTTAAAGGGGGGTTGGGAGGGGAGTTTGAACGGAGGCCGGGGGAGCCACCGCTCCCCCGGCCCTCCCCTCAAATTTTATTTCTTTCCTCAATGCTTAAAACAGCGCTGGCCGGTGAAGACCATGGCCACCGGGGGCTCGGCTTCGTTGCAGGCCTCGATGGATTCGTGGTCCCGCATGGAGCCCCCGGCGTGGGCGATGGCGCTGATCCCCTGGCGGATGCCCGCGTCCACCCCGTCCCGGAAGGGGAAAAAGGCGTCCGAAATCATCGCCGCGCCGATGAGCCCGCCTTTGGCCTCTTCGGTTTCCTTGTCGATCTCCACCTTGTCTTCCTGGTCCCGGTCCCGCCGCAGGATTTCCAGTTCCATGTCTTTATACGGCAGGCCGTAGCGCTGGAAGCAGAGCTTGTCGGCGTACTTGGTGTAAGCCTTGAAAATGGCGATCTCCGCCACCCCCACCCGGTCCTGTTCGCCGGTGCCGATGCCCATGGTGACCCCGTCCTTGACAAACAGGATGGAATTGGAGGTCACCCCCTGTTCCACCCACCAGCCGAAGAGCAGGTCGTCGTATTCCCGGTCGCTGGGCTGGCGCCGACAGCGGAATTCCTTGCCCTGGAAGGTGGCCGCGGCGGGTTTGAAATCTTCTTTTTTCAAGATGGCGTTCTGGGGCGACTGCTGCACGATGATGCCCCCGTCCACCAGGCTTTTAAAATCCACGTAGCGTTTATGCACAAATTCCTTAAGCCGGTCGAAGCGGGCGATCTGGATGATGCGCAGGTCCTTGGATTTTTTCAAGATATCCAGGGAGCCCGCTTCATAGTCCGGCGCGGCCACCACCTCCAGGTAATTTTTGCTGACGATTTCGGCCGCGGTTTTGTCCAGGGGGCGGTTGAACACCGCGGCGCCCCCGAACGCCGCGATGCGGTCCGCCAGGTTGGCCTTGTCGTAGGCCTCGGCCGGGGAGGCGCCCCAGGCGGCGCCGCAGGGATTGTTGTGCTTCAGGATGACGCAGGCCGGTTTTTTGTCCAAAAATTTGATGATATTGAGGCCGTTGTCCAGGTCGGTGAGGTTGATCTTGCCGGGGTGCTTGCCCGCCTGGAGCATGCCGGCTTCGTCCAGGGCGCTCACCAGCCCCAGGCCGGGCTCGATGAAGGTGCAGTTTCCCAGGGCGAGGTTGCCCCCCGCCAGCTCATAGAGGGCCGCCTCCTGGTCGGGATTTTCCCCGTAGCGCAGCCCGCTGTCGATGACCTCCCCGCTTTTGGGGTCGGGGATCTTCCAGGTGCGTTTGCGGTACACCAGCTTCTGGTCGCCGAAAGTGATGGTCATCTCCGGGGGAAAATGGTCCGCCAGGATGGTGCGGTACATGGCCTTGGTGGTGCTCATGGTTCGGCTCTCCTTGGGGATCGAAATTGGTTGCCGCCTGAGAAACGGCGCCGGCTGACGCGGGGTCCGGCCCGGGGCCGTTGACGATGGCGCTGACAGGTGCTAATATTGTAATAAAATTGGGTGGTAAACAAACAGTTTTTTCCGAGCGCGCTCTTATGGAAAATGACGGGGCTCAGGCCTCACATTTTTCATGCCCGCCGGTCCAATAGATTATGGAGATTCGGCTCCTGGACTTTTTCATCGGACTTGCGGTCGGGCTCGGCCTGGGGCTGGGGCTGGCCTGGCTGGGGGGCCGGGTGCGCACCTGGCTGGGCAAATCGGCCCTGGGCAGGCTCACCGCCGAAAACCGGGAACTCCAGCGCCGCCTGGCCGAAAAGGACCGGCACGTCAGCCGTATGCTCAAAGAGACCGAGCGCCTGGCCGAAAAGCTGGCCCAGGGCCGGACTCTGGAAACGGGGCAGAGTACGGTTGAACCCTAATTTTTTGGTATTTTGCCAGGGCTCGGGTAAAATTATGTCATGACCAAAAATCTGGGGGGACCGGCGTCCCCGCCCGCCGGTAAACCGGGCGGGCCTCATACATCCTTTGAACCTTGAACCTTGAACCATAATTTTAAACAGATGAAAACGATCCTGCGGCATAGGAGGAAAGCCCCCATGGCTCAGAAGGAACTTTCCGTGACCGGCGCCCTTTTGGGCGCGCTGGCGGGTTTGGTGACCGAGATCACCATCCAGGAAGTCACCGGCCATCACATCACCCACGGGGTCCTGGAAATCGTCGGCGCGGTGGCCGGCCTGGTGCGCCTGGACCGGCGCTTCACCGGGGCCTTGAAAGACACCATCGATAAAACCAAGGACCGGGATGACCAGGACTACCGCCAGGTAAAGCAGCGCATCAGCGAGTTGACCGCGGATCTGCCGGAACTCCGGGAGATTCTCCAGAATCTGGTGGACGAAGGCATCCAGGCCCAAAACGCCTGAGGGGGTGGGGCTGTAAGCTGTAAGCAGTAGGCTGTAAGCTGTAAGCTTCAGGCTTTTAATTTTATTTCCTACTCTTGAAAAGTTTGCCGCAGGGCGCGTCTTACGCGCCGAAAAATGGTGCGTGAGACAGTCGCTACCGAGTTATTCTGGTTCCCAAGCTCCCGCTTGGCAACCCACTTGAATGCCAAGCTCTGCTTTGCTCCGAATCAGGTGGACTATGGGGCGGACGAGACGCCCGCTTCACAAATTTTCAGGCTTTACGGGTGGGCCCAAAATCCTTTAAAAGATGGTATAAGCTTAAAGCTTAAGACTTACAGCCTCTATTCACCCGGCCCTTGCTTCATGGACCTTATCTCCCGAACCACACCATGATCGGCTTAGGTGTTCTGGTGGCCCTGGGGCGCCGGCTGTTCGCCGCCACCGTGGCCGATACGGGGTTGTTGCCGGCCTCCTATTATCGGCACCTGGCCCTGGCCGCCCTGGAGGAGGAAGATTTTTCCAAGGCCCTGGAATGGCTGCCCTTTGCCCAGGATCACCTTTTGACCCAACTCCTGGTGTTGCGCCTGCGGCTGTTGGCCGCCAAACATGACGAACAGCGGCAGGCCGTGGAGGAACTGCTGCGCCAAAATCCGCCGGAAAACCTGCGGGCCCGCTGCCAGGCCCTGCTGGACCAGGAAAACCGAGCCCTGGACCTGCTGGGGCAATACCAGCAGCAGGGGTTGAAAATTTTGGGGGAGAACAGGGAAGCGGTTCCCCCGGCGCCGTAAGGGCGGCGCTCCCAGGAATTAAGGGAGAGGCCGAGAGCCGAGATGTAGCACAGGTTGAAGACCTGTGCCACCGGGTGTGGTGGTGGTCGGTGCCCACCATGAAAAAATTTTCCCAAGAACGAGATGCCGGAAGCGACCACCCATGAAACATCCTGAAACCCTCAATGCCCTGTGGACTGGGATCGCCATGGGTCTTGAAGCCGTCGGAGTGGCGGCCATTGTCGTCGGGGCCCTGGCCACCACCGCGCTGTTTTGTTGGCGATCTCTGAAGGATGGCACAGCCCGCGCCCCCTTCAACCGCTTCCGCAATGACTTCGGCCGGGCCATTCTCCTGGGCCTGGAATTTCTGGTCGCCGCGGACATCGTGGGTACGGTGGCCGTGGGGCCCACCCTCCAGGATCTGGCTGTTCTCGGGGTTTTGGTGCTCGTCCGCACCTTCCTGAGTTTCGCTCTGCAGGTGGAAATTACCGGCCGCTGGCCCTGGCGCGCCGGTGACCCGGGCCAAAAGGAAGAGTGACCCGTGGGCCGCGAGACCGATGACCATTTCATGGGCCAGGCCTTGGAGGAGGCCCGGCGGGCCCTGGGCGCCGGGGAGGTGCCGGTGGGCGCCGTGGTGGTGGGGGAAGATGGGAAGATCCTGGCCCAGGCCCACAATTTTCCCATCTCGCTCAACGATCCCACGGCCCACGCCGAAATTCTGGCCCTGCGCCAGGCGGCTGAAATCCTGGGGAATTACCGGTTGCCCGGAGCCACCCTCTATGTTACTATGGAGCCGTGCCTGATGTGCACCGGGGCGCTGATTTACGCCCGGATCAGGCGCCTGGTCTTCGGCGCCCCCGACCCCAAGGCCGGGGCCTGCGTCTCCCTTTACCGGATCCCCGAAGACCCGCGCCTCAATCACCACATCGAGGTGACCGGCGGCGTCCGGGAGGCCGAATGCCGGGAGTTGGTGCAGGAGTTTTTCCGGGAGAAACGAGGAAAAATGTAGCCGCAGGCTTCAGCCTGCGCCTTTGGTTATAATTATTGGAGAAGGTGGGCAGGGCCCACCCTACATTTACTGACTGCTAACTGCTGGCTGCTAACTGCTGCCTCATGGAGGGGTACCGAAGAGGCCGTAACGGGGTCGACTCGAAATCGACTTGGGGGCTAATCACTCCCACGTGGGTTCGAATCCCACCCCCTCCGCCATTTTGGAGCAGTCAGCAGTCAGCAGTTAGCAGTCAGAGGTGATAAAAGTAACCAGTAACCAGTAACCAGTGAACAGTGAACAGTGAACAGTGAACAGTAATCAGTAATCAGTAATCAGTAATCAGTAATCAGTTTTTATCACCCGAATTTGTGGTTGTTTTTTAGAGAAAAAGTCAACAACATAATGTATCTTTTTTTATAATCTTTTTAATAAGCATGATATTGCAAGCCTTGAAATAAGGAAATATCTTATCGCTAACTGCTGACTGCTACCCAACGCGGAGAGATGCCCGAGCGGCTGAAGGGGCGCGACTGGAAATCGCGTGTAGGTCCAAAAGACTTACCGAGGGTTCGAATCCCTCTCTCTCCGCCATTTTTCCCTTATGTCCTACCAGGTCCTGGCCCGGAAGTGGCGTCCCCAGACGTTTGAGGAGGTGGTGGGCCAGGAGCCCATCACCCGGACGCTCCAGAACGCCATCGCCGCCGATCGGGTGGCTCACGCCTTCCTGTTTTCCGGCCCCCGGGGCGTGGGCAAAACCTCGGTGGCCCGCATCCTGGCCAAGGCCCTGAACTGCGCCACCGGCCCCACCCCCCACCCCTGCAACACCTGCCAGGCCTGCCGGGAGATCACCAACGGCTCCTCCATGGATGTGCTCGAAATCGACGGCGCCAGCAACCGGGGCATCGACGAGGTGCGGGATCTCAGGGAAAAGATCAAGTACCTGCCGGTGGACGGCAAATATAAGGTCTATATCATCGACGAAGTGCACATGCTCACCAAGGAGGCCTTCAACGCCCTGCTCAAAACCCTGGAGGAACCCCCGGCCCACGCGGTGTTCGTCCTGGCCACCACCGAGGCCCACAAGGTGCCGGTGACCATCCTCAGCCGCTGCCAGCGCTATGATTTCCGGCGCATCCCCACCAGCCTCATCCAGGCGCACCTGACCAAACTGGTGGAGCAGGAAGGCTGGGGCCTGGACGCCGAGGGGCTGGCCCTCATTGCCCGGGAGGCGGAAGGGGGCCTGAGGGACGCGCAGGGATTCCTGGACCAGGTGGTCACCTTCGGGGGAGATAAGGTGGGGCCCCCGGAGATTGCCAAGATCCTCGGGGTGACCGACCGCCGGGCGCTCCTGGCCGCGCTGGCCGCGCTCGTGGATCGGCAAGGTCCGGCCCTGCTGGAATTGATCGACGACCTGTACAACCAGGGGCATGACCTGAAGCGTTTTTACCAGGACCTGGTGCACTACGCCCGGCACCTGCTGCTGGCCGGCCTGCACCCCGAGGCCCGGCGCCTGGCCGAGGTGGCCGACTCCGAATGGGAGGAATTGAGCCGCCTGTCCCGGGGCCGGTCCGCCGAGCACCTGCATAATCTGTTGAGCGTGCTGCTTTTGGGGGAAGAGGAACTGAGAAGGGCTCCCCAACCCCGTCTGGCCCTGGAGGTGCTGCTGCTGCGGGTGCTTCATCTGGAGCCCCTGACGCCGGTGGATACCTGGCTCAAGCGCCTGGAGTCCCTGGAAAAGCGTCTGGGAGCGGCCGTTTCTGCGCCCCCGGCCTTCGCTCCTGAGGCCTCGCCGCGGGGGGAAGCCGAGCCCCCGGCCGCGCCCGCCCCGCCCCGGCCGGCGCCTTCCCTCTCGCCGGAACATCTGGGGGAAACCTGGCAGGCCTTTCTGGCCTTTCTCCACCAGGAAGAGGGCGGCCCTCTGTACGCCAAACTTTCCCGGGGGCGCCTGACGGAGGTTCGGGACCAGACCCTGGTGGTCGTGGGCAACCGCCTGTTGAATTGCAACGGCCCCCGCCAACAGGCCCGCTTGCAGGAATTGGTGGAAAAATTTTTCGGCCCCCGGTACCGGTTCCAGATCGAAAGCTCAGCCCCGCCGGCGCCGCAGCCGGCGGCTCCCCCGGAGCAAAAACCCCTGGACCTGGCCGCGCTCAAACAACAGGCCCTGGAAATCTTCGGGGGCCGCTGGCTGACCCCGGACCACAAGGAGGACTCAGAGTGAAAAACCTCGGCGGTTTGATGAAACAGGCCCAGGCCCTGCAGCGCAAGATGCAGGAACTTCAGGCCGAGCTGGGAGAACGCACTGTCAGCGCCCAGGCGGGCGGCGGCATGGTGGAGGCCGTGGTCAACGGCCGCCAGGAACTGGTGTCCCTGCGCATCGACCCGGAAGTGGCCACCCCCGACGACGTGGACATGCTCCAGGACCTGATCCTGGCCGCGGTCAACGAGGCCCTGAACCGCTCCCGGGAGATGATGGCCCAGGAAATGGGCAAACTCACCGGCGGTATGGCCATCCCGGGGATGTTCGGGTGAATAGTTGAGGGGAGGGCCGGGGGAGCGGTGGCTCCCCC